>JBBSBD010000011.1:0-51284 GCA_038251675.1 Chitinophagales bacterium
CATAACGAATGGCCTGTTGGCATCACTTACCATACCTTTCTTGCGTAAACTGCGTTTACGCTTAGTGCTTTTTTTTGTTAAGATGTGGCGTTTGTAAGCTTTTTGGAAAGTGATCTCACCCGTACCGGTTACTTTAAAGCGCTTCTTGGCGCTGGAGTTGGTTTTAACCTTTGGCATTTTAATATTTTTACTTTTACATCCTGCCGGCGTTCCCGAAAAGACGGGAAACTTATGGAGCCATGTGGATAATATGTTTTAGTAAGAACTACGTTTAGCCAAAACACAAAATTCTAAACGGGGTGCAAAAGTAGGGAATTATTTTTGAAAAAAAACACCAAAACAAGGCTAAATCAGGAACACGGGATAGCCTCTGGGGCAAAAATGAAAGTTGCCAGGAGCCTACACTTTTTTATCATTCTCAAAAATATTTAGCGCTCCCTCAGCAATAGCTGGTGCCAGCCGGTAACCCGAACCAGCTCCAGCTCCAGCAATTGCGTAGTTGGGATGACCTTTGACTTCTTCTATTATGGGATCGCCATCTTGAGTATAGGCATCACAAAATACGCGGCCTTCTGTACATAGCCCGGCAAATTGAGGAGCATATTTTTTAAGAATGAGTTGGGCCTTTTCTATATCATTTTTATCGATACTCAATGTATTTATTTCCGGCACAACATCCCAACGATCGCATTTAAAACTAAACAACCAATAATTGTCGTCATATTTGGGCATTAGAAAGGCGTCGTCATCAAAAAAATAAAAAACAGGATCATTTTTATTCGGTTGTTTATAAATGTGGAATGCAACAATTTTCTTTATCCTCGCCCGATGATTGCTAATAAACCCCGGAGCCAAAACTTCATTTATCCATGGCCCGGTAGATTGTATAACCCGCTTAGCCCGAAAGCATTGCCCACCTTCGGTTTGTAACTCATATATTCCTTGCCGGAATACTGCAGAGGTTACTTTTGTGTTCCTCGCTACTGTGAACAAATTGTTTTCTTTACTATGATCTTCTGCCAGCAAATGCGGAACGGTATTATTCAACGCCTGTGTTGCATGCAACCCGGTTATCACAGTTGTCTGCGCCGGAAATCGAAGAAATGGATAAGCATCTAAAATTGACGGAATTTTCTCAGGTGAGGGTTTTGCTCCTTGTTGCGTCAACCGGCTTAGTATCTTCTTTGCATTTTTTTGATCCGTTATTCCGTATAGGATTAAATCTTTGAACGGTAAAGCAGGAAATTCGTTTCTTAGCTCAGCATATAGTGACCTAGATCTTTTAGAAAGCTTATAACGCAGTGGAGTGTGGCCGTAAGGGATGTCCAGAGCAGCAGAATAAAAGGTGGCGCCGCTGCCAACTTCTGACTTGTCTATCAGACCTATTTTCCATTCTGGGTGACGCTTCCTTGCAAAAAAGGAAGCACAGGCGCCAATAATACCGGCCCCGATAATAATGAGGTCAAAATTGTCTTCGTTCATGGCTATCCTTTTACCACCATACGGAAAAAACTACTAAATTTTCCGAACCATTGTTAAAAACCTCGTGGCTTTGCTGAGAGCTAAAGAGTAATACATCACCTGGTTTTACTTCCCGGGTTGATTCTCCGTCGTATTTTACGACGCCCGTCCCCGAAGCAATGAACCAGCATTCCTTGACATCGTGAATATCAATAGGCGAAGTTTCATTTGGGTAAACAATAAACCTTGATCCTTTGAAAGGCGCCAGTGGCTTACCGGTTGAATGGCCAAAATCGATTTCGTCCACCACCATAGCATCATCATATAATTCAGGAGGGAGAAATGAGCGTACAGGCATTTGATTCATCTTTTTTAATTTTTATGTTCACTCGAAAATAATGTCGATGGAAGTGCAGGTTTAATTTCTTCAAAAGATATCTTTTTGAAATACAACGGCAAATCATTTTCAACCGATACGTATGTAACTTGAAAATAAGATTTTTCCCCTGGTATTCCCGAATGCCCTAAAAGATTCCAGATAGATATTGCGCAATTTGGCATAACAGGAAATGCCAGCAAAGCAAAACCCTTTAGCCACCAATAGGAAAGGTTTGAGTCAAGTCGCTGCTTGCCATAAGCAATCCATTCTTTCAAGGGTTCACAGCTTCTTTTAAGTTGAAAACAGGGAGGTGTTAAATGACCCAGTTGAGTCATAAGTAAATCCTCAAGCCTTTTAACGAAGCTTTCTTCCACGATACTTTCAGGTTGTTCTTTTATCGCCGCCCGCACGGTATTGAGCGTTGCTTGAAGTTCTCCTGCCAATTCCTCATTGATGAATTGAATAAATTCCTGAACATTAAAATCACACATTTCATTCTCAGGGTTTTTCCAGGCAATGAAATACCTGATCGCGTCGGAAGAGACGGGCGTTTTATTCACAATGTCGTTCCCCCATATTGCATGGCCGCGGCTGGTCGAGAATTTAGAATTCTCCAACGTAAAAAAATGATTAGGCAGTAAAAAATCTATGGGACGGTAAGAATCGGATTCCAGCCCGAGCCCGACACCTGCGACTAAATAAGGAATAGTACAATCAATACCAAAACTTGCAATAGTAATAACTTTCGATTCTTTATGAAAGGGATTAACAGCTTCGTTGAATTTTTCTTTATACAACTCCCCACAAAAAATTGAATAGAAATACAAAGCTGAATAGGTAAATAATACATGAGGCTGATCGCTATTATCTATCGTCCAGGAAATCCCATAATTGCCCGCATTTGTTATTCTTACGTAAGATTCCTGGTGTTCAAAATATGTATTCGCAATTTCAATAAATTCCTTACCAAGGCCCATTCTTTCCAGATGCTTTAACAATTCATCTTTTTTGTTAATAATAAGATATAGGTCTTTATCTTCTAAAGCCGTGAGTGAACGATCGCCTTTCCTAAAAGTAGGCGATATAATATCCATGGGGCGATACTGAGTTCCACAATCCTCGCATTGATAACTGCCGGTGCCCGACCCGCATACAGGGCATGTTCCCGATATCCAGCAGCCTGCAAGAAAATTATCGTCTTCCTCTGAATATAAATATTTTTCCTGCCTTATTGTTAGAGCGCCTTTATTAGCCAGGTCCTTAACAAGATCGGTAAAAAAAGTTTTGAAATTTTCGCGGTAAGGAGGAGCAAGGGGATTTATGAATGTATCATATTCTATACTAACAGCATCAAGGTCTTTCCTCATTCTCTCATGGTATTCATTGCATAGCTCTTCCTCATCTTTACCGGTTTGCCATGATTTTAAATTCATATAGGACTCATAAGAATCTGATCCAAAAAAAATGGCAGCGTCATTTCCATTTCTTCTTTGAGCTCTCGCAAGTACATCCATTTTAAGATATGGTCCCGAGAGATGGCCTAAATGCAAACCCCCATTGGGCGTAGGCATAACAGGAATTAAAAGATATTTATTATTCCCTTCTTTTAAGCGCTGAAATGTTTTCATAAATAATTTTAGTCTGTATATGCTAAGTTGCTTTTGGCAATTATTTATCTCTCTGTGCAGAAATCATCATTAATCTTTACGTGTTGTTTCAAATAAAATGCTTCTGTTGTTGAACTGCATGCATAACCTTTGCGGGCATACACTCGACACTTTGAAGGTTCCATTACAATGGCGCCTACCGTTTCCGATCTCCTGATGTTTCCTTCGCCATGTGCACAAATTCCAACTGGATATAAAGTATGATCGGAAAAAATATTGAAGAGCATTTCAGACGTAACCTTATCGGTGTCTTCGGGCAATAATTGTTGCAGCAATTTTAAACGCTTTACAGATGAATTTCTGAAAAGAAAATGCATGGTATCTTCTTTTTGAAGTTCACCGTGCAGGTAATGATTGGTATGCATGAGAACAGTTCCTTCTATGGTACTAAAATTGTTTACGGTACATTCAACGTTTACCAGTCGCCCCTTATCCGTTATAACAAAGCTTCGCGAGCTGCTAAGCTTGATTTTTTTGAATTCATCAAGGCATTCCTCCAAGGAAGATAGCGATAGCAAATGTCTAACTAACAAGTAGGGTGAAACGCCAGGCTGCCACCCACCAGATACAACCATGTTGATGTTAACCGACAGGCCGTGATTGTTAAGGCCTGCGTATCCAAGTAAACCGGCAAAGCCATACATTAAAATTTCCGGTTTGTCTGCCTGCTCCGGAATTATCCGGAATATACAGCCAAGATCCGCCATGTTTCCGGGAAGGTCAATTGTTTGACCCGTAATAATTCCCTGGGTATGCCTCTTAATAGCCACTGTGGAACAATCTCCTTCCAGAATATCCTGCTCGTTAAAGGCGATCAGTTCCATTCTTATTTGCAGCAAAACTGCATCTTCGTAGGAAATATTTGCTCCTGCGGCCAGCCCCTGAAGTTCCAATGCAATTTCAGGTAATTGGGCTTCAATTACCGCGGCATGTTGAAGAACCTGGCTTTTTAATATAGAATCGTCAAGCGGCGTTTGCCGGATGGAATTTATTCGTGCTTTATTATCCTGCAAAAAATCATTGATCTGCCTTTGCAATAAACGGCCATGTTGTAACCCTCGTTCGAAAGCGTTCCCACTTAATATAATTTCAGCTATGTTATTCAACCTTTTGCTGTTTATGAATTATTCTTCGCCTTTAAATTCTGTGAAGCCCTCCTCAATAATCTCACCAATGTAGGGCGTATTTTCGTTGCGTGGTTCGAACTTCTGCCAATTAAAAACAGAGCTTTCATTTTCAATATCATAGATTTTTTTACCTGCGAGGCTGTTAATTATCTTGGCGCTTCGCCATGCCACCAGGCTTAAGTTAGGATCAGCGACACCGCGTACATGACGTGCACCATTTTGGATAAAAATTTTATTTTGAGCCGGGCCATCCCACTGAATGCAAAAATCTTCACTAATCTCAAACCCATGGTCGGTAGTTGCCAATCTTCCCATAATTGGCTCAAGAAATTTCGGTGGCTGGTATTCGAAACCGGTAGCAAAAATTACTAAGTCAGCTTCATATTTATTGATCTCTCCTGTTGAGGTGTTTTTACAAACAAGCCCCCAACCCTTGTCTTCTTTTTTAAAATCAATTACATTGTTATCAAAATATAATTTGGCAAATTTTGCCTTCCCTTCTATCAGATCAATCTCATAAAGGTTTCGATAAATTTCTTCCAGCAGATCCAAATTGATACCGTCACTGGCAAGGCTTTGCTGGGCAAGTAATTTTCTTTTTTCCCCATCGGGCAAATGATAAAAATATTCACTATAGGATGGCGTAAAAAATTCATTGGTAAATGGAGAGTCGTCGATAGGTAAAAAATTAGGACGACGTGATATCCATGATACACTCTCGGGCAGTTCTGCCCTGTTTAACAATAATTGGTTTACCAATTCTGCGCCGCTTTGTCCTCCGCCTACAACCATTATTCTTTTGTCAACAAATGCGTTGTCATCTTTAATAAACTGGATTGCATGGAAGACGGATGAGCAAAGATGTGGCCTCACGCAAGCAGGAACTTTTGCTGTTTGCCCCGCGGCTATCACTATGTTTTTAGAATTATTTTCTCCCCTTGAATGCCTGAGTGTAAAACGACCATCATTGAAGCTTACACTTTCTACACAAGTATCAAAGTTCAGTGTAGTCAACGACTGACTCACCCACTGAAAATATTGATTGAACTCCCGTCTTTTAACTCTCGGAAATCTTGCCATAGCAAAGCGGTACATCCGCTTTTTATGCGCAAGGAATGCAAGAAACGAATGCTTGCTGGTTGGGTCAACAAGAGTTACCAGGTCTTTCAACCACGAAACCTGTATCGTAGCCTCAGGAAAAAGCATCCCCGGGAACCATTGAAATTCCTTTTTTGCATCAAAAAAAATACTGTTAACTTCTTTTACAGGATCAAGAAGAGCTGCGGTACTAAGATTGGATGGCCCTATGCCAATACCGATAAGATCAAACTCTGCCTTCGGACTCATAAGCGGTAGTTAAGTTTTGTAAAAATTGCGGGTATTAAAAATCTAAAAAAATACTTCCTTTAATGCCAGGCCATTCATCCTTTAAGATACTGTAATAAATAGTATCCCGTCTCCTTCCCAATTGCATAAGCGTATGGCTTCTCAAAACCCCTTCTTCGGTTGCGCCTATACCCTTTAGGGCCCGCCTTGCTTTTACATTTAGAACATCTGTTTTAAACTCGGCCCGTTCCATTCCCAGGCCTTCAAAAGCATACTGTAACAATAAGAATTTATTACTCCTGTTTACGCCCGTTTTTTGAAAGTGCGGAGCTACCCATGTCCATCCTATCTCCACCCTCTTATCCCTGAATGAAAAATTTCCAAAAGATGTGCTACCTGTTATCTTGCCAGTTTTCCTGTCGAAGGATGTAAATGTCACCCGGCTTTTGTTTGCTCTATCCTGCAAAGCTGAATTGACAAAACTTCCAAGGTCCTCCTCGTTGTTAATAGCAATAGCAAAGTATGTCCATATATTTTCATCAAAAACAATTTGCCGGTATTCTTCGATATCTGTTTGCAATAACGGTCTAATAGTAACTATTTTGTTTTCAAATTCAAAATTGCCAGTAAACAATTCTTCTGCATCCGGGTATTTCATAATTGACTATTAATATTTATTACCTATATAATACTACCTACATAACTTTTAAAGTTGTTTTTCACTAAATAACGCAACCAACTGGTCAACGGTTTTTACCGCCGCGAGGTCCTGGTCGCTTAGTTCAAAAATATTTACATCCAGCTTTCCTGTAAGCTTGGTTATGATCCTTATAAATTGTAATGAATCAATTCCCAAATCTTCTTTCAACATCGCAGAGCCAGAAAAGTCTGCGATTTTTTTCACTTCAAAAATGCTCTGATTTACCTGGGCTTTTATATCCATTCTAATTGCTGTTTTTAACTGTTATATAATGTTTCCAACTCTTCGGAGTAATCGTGGATAATTTTATTTCTAAGTAACTTATTTTGCGCAGACAACCGGTTACTCTTTCCGGAAAAATCTTCAGTTGCAATAAAAAAATTGCATACTCTCTCGTAAGGCTTAAGCGTTTCATTCAGCCGCGCCACTTCCTGTTTTATCTCATTATAACCAAGAGTCGAAAATTCCGTTACAATCAGCGCCACCAGGTATGGATGATCGTCGCCATAAGCGATACAGTGTTTTATTAGTGGCGAAGTTTCCATTTTCTTTTCAACAATTGAAGGATGAACTTTAATTGCATTTGCCAACACAATTAGTTCTTTTATCCTGCCATTTATATATAGATAGCCATCTTCATCCATGTATCCCAAATCCCCGGTGGCAACATACCCGTCATCAAGAAATGTTGCACTGTTATCTTCTTCTCCTGCTTTGTAATAGGAATAATTTACCGGGTAGTCACTTCTTACAAGAAGCTGATTGTTTTCATCAAACTTCACGTGCTTGCCTGGTAACAGTTTTCCTACGCTGCGGGTCTTGTTATTTCCGGGATAATTTTTTGAAACGATACACACTTCGTTCATTCCGTATCCCTGGAACAGGGGCACTTCCATCCCTTCATAAAATGCCAGCGTATCGGAACCAAGTGGTGCAGAACCGGTCCAGAGGTAACGAATTTTTCCACCCAAATGTTGTTGAAATTCACTTCTCAAACCGAAAGCATTCCCGGCATCTTCAACTCCTGGTTCAGCAAGGAAATTTTTCATAATAGTCTCGAAGAAAAAGGGGACTCCCATTATTACTGTTGGCCTTTCAGAGCGCAAAGAATAGAACACATATTCCTTCGGTATAAGGACGATATTAAAATCGTACAAAATAGCGGAGTAGATCCAATAACGCTGTTGGTAAGTGTGCAACGGTAAAAAAATCATCACTTTATCATTCTTATCATGCTGAAAAATTTCCTGTACAAATGTAATTGCCGCGTCCACGCTTTGTTTCATCGCACCTATCACTTTGGGCCGCTGAGTGGAGCCTGATGTGAACTTGAAAGTAAGTACATCCTTTGGTTCATATTGAACTGCGCTGATCGTCGATGCATCATCACCGGCTTCGATTTTGCAAACATCCTCAAATGCAAAAACGAATTCGTGTTTTTTATACGATTCGATATTTGACAATAATAAAGGCAACTCAAACTCCATCAGTAAATCATCAACATCACAATCTACCGCCGGATCAAATGGTACTGTCATAATGCCCGAAGCAATACATGCTAAATCAATCACAACCCATTCCAGTCCATTTGTTCCTATTATGCCAATCTTATCTCTTTTGGCTATATTTTTTTCCTTAAAAAAATCAATCACCTTCATAATAGCTGGTATCAATTCTTTAAAAGACAGACTTATTTTTTTCCCATTTTTATAGGTTTCAAACTGCGAAGTACAAGTATGCAGTTTGCCGATAAGCTTATTTATTTTATCAATTTCCATTAATAGCTATATGACAGAATTGAAGAAATAAATGATCCGGCCCAACCGGTTCCAAACGATAATATTAAACCATCATTATTTTTTATTTCAATCCCCGCCACCAGGTCTTTTAAGTTTATCAAAACATCCAGGCAATCGAGGTGTGAATACCTTGTTTGATTAGCAGTAAATATTTTACCGGTATCCAAACCGACCATTTCCAGGCATTGGTTTATCAATAAAGGATTTGCATTTTGAGTAATAATATGAGAGACATCGCCTGGTGCCGCGCCAGATCCTTCCAGTAATTGCTTCAGGCATTTCATGTAATACTTAAGGAGTATCAATGAATCATCCCGGTTAAGATTAACGTCATAGAATCTTCCGGCAGAAACAATGTGGCTGCTTTTCAGCGCGGGGCCTTTGCCATCCTTTCTCAACAGAATTGTGCCTGAACCATCTGACAAAACACCATAAGTTCCGACCAGTCTCTCCGCCATGTTATCGATCTTAACATTGCCGAGTATGAGTATATTATTAATAGCCTCGTCGTTACGGGCTATTTGAGATGCAAGCGTCAAGGCATGATCAATGTTTGCACAATGATTTCCGCTAAGGTTTATTACATACGCATTTTCCAGGTCAAATTCGTATTGGATATATTGGCCAAGATTCAATGTTTGTCGTTGATCTTCTTCCTGCGCAAGTATTATTAAATCGATGTCAGTAGGATCTGCTGCTCCATCAATAAATATTTGTTCCACTGTGTTAGTAAGCATCTCTTTATCGTTCAGCTTATTCTCTACCCTTATTGAGTCAACCCTTAATTCATTCTTTATAAAATCTGCATATTCTTCTTTCCCGGCAAATACCATAGGAATATATTTATCGGAAACACTATCGATAAGGTCATTAACCGGAAGTCTATTTTCCGGAACATAATAATTGATGTGCGCTATTTTTATATCGTACATAATATACTTCTATTATTTGCTGATAAACTACCTGGTAGTTTCTTGTTAAAATACCTCTTTGATTTTGCTAGTATAAATTTTGGTAAGTTATTTCTGTATAAATTATAACTCAACAGTGCATTCTTCTATTCATTTAAATGTTGTTGCACCAGGTTTGCAAAATTGTTCGATTCAAAAATGGTGGAATGTTCTCCCTCAATTTCATAGAACGTTACAGATTCAGCGTATTCTTTCCACCTGTTTTTAGTCTCCTCTTCCAAAATTAATTTCCTGAATTCTATCTGCCTGTTTTTATCCGTGAAATGATAATGATCCCTGGCATAAAAAACAAGAAGATCGCCATCATATTTGTTTATAAGATAATTTTCAAAAGCATTTTCCAGTTTTTGTTCAAACTTTTTAAACACAGCTAATTCAATATTTTCCTGTTGAAAAGGATAAATCTTATTAAGTAAAGATTTTAAACTTTTAAGCTTGTAATCTATTGCATCCTTAGGATATTTAGATAGCAAATAAGTCTCAAAATCCACCTTTAAATAAGCCTTTTGGGTTGCTTTCCTTATAAGAACAGGAATGTTTTTTATTTTCTTTACGGGCTTAGATCTTGAAATATTTTTCACAGTAAGTATTACATCAAACATCGCCAGCAGTTTAATCTCTTTACCCATCATCTTTAACTTCCTCGCCATCTCGAGAGCAATAGCCCCCCCTATACAATGGCCCGATAATGCGTAAGGACCATTTGGATTTGATACGAGTATTTCCTTTAAGTACCTGTCAGCAATGCCTTCAATAGAATGCGGAAAGTTTTGAAGTTCTGCAATAAAAGAAGGCTGCTGCAACGCATACACACTTTGTTCCTTGTCGAGCATCCAGGCAAATTTTTCAAAAGTAAACGCAGTACCTCCGCCGCCGCAAACAATATAAAGCGGAACATGGCTGTTGCCATTCTTAATAGGAACAATTGAGCTACTAACTCCATCGTATAGCCCATAATTTCCGTTGTCTTTTGACTGTTCATTTTCAGCAGAATCTTTATCGGAAAGGCTTTGGATATGGACGGCTAATTGAGTAATTGTCGGGTAGATAAAAAAGTATTTTATATCAAGATCAAAATCAAATTCCCGGCGGATGGCCGCTATTACCCTCAATGCCTGCATGGAATTTCCTCCAAGCCTGAAAAAATTATCGTTTACACTTATGGATTGGAGGCCTAAAATATTTTGGATAATGTCTGCCAACCTGATCTCGGTTTCAGTGGCGGGTGCTACAGGATCTTCACGTACCGCCTCCTTTATCATTGGATTTGGCAAAGCAAGCCGGTCCACCAATCCATCTCTTGTCAATGGTAGCTTTTCCACACAAACCCATAAATCAGGAATCATATAGTGAGGGACCTTTCGGGTCATGTATTCCACAATTAACCCTTCATCATATCTTCCATCGGACACGATATAGGCAACCAGCTTCCTGGCTCCATCCATATCTTCCTGTGAAAGCAGGAATGCTTTATTGACAAGTTCACATTCGTTCAGGACTTTTTCGATTTGTTCAAATTTTATTTTTATTCCTTTGTGCCTGAAGTAGCGTACATCTTTATCTGCAGAAGTCGGGGGATGCGATTGACTATTAGTCTGAGGTTCTATTTCCTTAGCTTCATGTTTATCAATATTTGCAGATTCACTTGTGTGAGTAATACGATCAGGCATTATTAAATCGATTCTGATGGCAGTTTTGGTTAATTTTATCAGTCAGTCTTACACGGATATTAAAACCTTAAGGTTTAGGAGTATTTACAACGAATTTTTTAGATTCAGTATTGTGACTTTTTGTCCTGGCGGCTCAAAATTACTTTTTTAATAGCATAAAAGTTTCGCAACTGAAAAAAGACAAGCTATTTTAAAATACTTAAAAAAAATTACATCAAGGTGGCTGTATAAACTTCCTCCAATATGAAGTAGCCTGAATCCAAAAAGGTCGTGAGTTACAGGCGATGCGTGGTAAATAATTGGAGCCTTACATTCCCACCGGTTTTTGCTGATTTTGGTTACCAAAAACTTTTTTCAATATATCAGTTACTCTTGCTGCTGGATTTTGTCGAATTTTTTGTTCTTCCAGCCCAATATGATAAAATAATCCATCCAACGCTTTTCCAGTTACATAATCCGTAAGGTCGGTATTAACCGGAGTGCTGCTGAAACGATTATAGGCTGTAAAAACATCTTTCCAGTATTTTGTTGCGTTAACATTTGCAAGCGATTTACTTATAATTGGTTTGAAAGCCCCGGTCAATTGAAGTGTTGTAGTGCGTTTCAAATAATCGGTAGCTGCAAAATCGCCGCCTCTTAAAATTCCGAATGCGTCCTGGATTGTCATCTGTTTGATCGAATTCCAAAATATATCACCTACATATTTAGTCGCATCTTCCGCCGCCCTGTTCATGGAAAGAACCGCATTATCCACTGTTTTCCCTAGGCCAACACTTCGTAAAGTCTTTTCTACTTTTTCCGCCTCAGGCGGCATTAAAATTTTAATAATGTTATCACCAAAAAACCCATTGAGTGCTGAAAGATGAGAGGTCGTGGAATCTGTGCCCACATGCAACGCCTCCTTCAACCCTTGTACTACTTCATCATTAGTAAGGCTGGTGCCATAGCCTGCGGAACTTAAAATGTTGCGGGCAGTATCACATCCTGTAAGAGGAAATACGAAAAGGCAAATGATTACGATCCATTTTTTCATAAATTATTTTTTCTTATAGTGTTTCAATCCCGTGTTCAATCTGTGAATTGAAGGTAGCTTTTCATCCTTAATTATTGAAAAGTATACATGGAACGAATTCTATCCGTTCTTATTTTCCTCGTCCGAAATTTCATTAGTTGTATCGGGCAGTTCAGGAGGATCATCTTCATGGTGAAGATCGTGCATGCACTGAACTTTGAGGTGATCGTAAAGTGAATGCTTATCAACAATCATTGAAACGATACTTGCAACCATTCCTGCAATCATCAGGTGAAAAATAACATTATGCCGGTCGGTCATTTCAAGTACAAGAATGGCAGAGGTAAAAGGAGTGCGGGTTACGCCTGTTAAAAAACCAACCATTCCGCATAAAATAAGAAGATTGGTATTGGTAACTGAAGCCTCCAGCCATCCTGCAATAAGAGAACCCACGCCTGCACCTGCACCTAGCGATGGAGCAAAAATACCGCCCGCAGCACCTGTTGTAAATGAAAGAATAGTTCCGATTATTCTAAAAAAAGCAGTGTACCAATGAACATTTTTTTCGGTACTGAACAAAGTCGTTATCATAATTTCCTTACCCGAACCCAAAACGCGATCGTCAATAAAGAAGGCTATTGAAGCGACAATAAGGGCACAGCAAACAACATAAGCCGCATGCTGGTACCGGAAGACAAATTTTGATTTCCACTTAAGTAACATCAGCACAACTTTCGACATAAGGCTGCCCAACAGCCCTGCCACGGCGCCCACTAATATTAAGGCAAAGAACACCGATATTGACAAGCCGGTAACGTCGGGATAACCCAGATAGAGGTAGGGGCCCAGTAATCCCTGAGCCGTTAAACCGGCAATGATTACAGCCGTAAATAATGCAGTCTTGAAATAGCTGATGTGGGTTTTCGTAAGTTCTTCAACAGCAAAAACGATCCCACCCAAAGGCGTGTTGAAGGCCGCGGCCAGTCCTGCTGCGGCACCGGTCATAATCATATTCCGCTTTGAAATTTTTGGCCACCAGTCCGGGAGCCATTCATTTACTTTTCTGAAGACTGTGCCTGCGAGTTGAATAGTGGGACCTTCTCTTCCTATTGCGCCGCCACCAAGTATCATAATAAAGCTGGAAAACATTTTTACAAAAAAAATCTTAACGCTTAACAGCTTTTCTACTTTCTTATTATACCTGGGATTAGCCAGTTCAATAGCAGCCATTACTTGTGGAATGCCGCTGCCTCTTGCATAAGGCGCAAATTTCACCACTACCCACCATGCGAGAAAAAAACAAACAGGTGATAAAATAAATATCAGCCATTTATAATGACTAATAATTGTAAGGGTTTCCCCTTCTAAAAAAGCAAATATGCGGGAATAAAATACTGCTATAAGGCCGGTTAAAAGAGAGGCTGCCCAAAATGGAATTGCCTGCAATAGATTCTGTTTGTATTTCTCACTTCTTATTCTGTCAAATGATTTTTTTAATTGCCTGCGAATCTGTTGACCTGTCATTTAGGTTTTTTATTTTCTGCTTGGAATGGTATTCCGTGATGTGATGCGTGCAAATTTATCTTATGATAACAGTATTAAAAAAAGAAAATGTCTTTCGGCAAAAACATTGTTTGAGCCAATGGGGAACCTGCCCCGGATTTGGTGTGAAAGAAGAAAACATTTTAGGTGTGATATTGACTGCCGCCAATGACTCGAAAAGTTGTAAGAACTAAAATAACTCCATAGATAATTGACGATAATAGTTCCCGGCTGTTACTTTAAAAACTTCTTTATTCATTCAAAATGGAATTCCAAAATTTACATAGCTCAATACTTTTTTAGAATTGCCACTATAGGTTAAGCTAAACTCTAGTGGCCCAATGGGACTATTATATGCAAAGGTCGTCGCGTAGCCGGTAAGCCAGTTATCAAATTGTAATTTTCTGTCTTCACTTATAAAATTGTTGACAAGCGTATTTGCTTTAGCCATCAGGTAAATGTTTTTCGATAGCTGGAAATTTAAACCAATTAGCAGAGATACAACACTCGGCGCGTCTACGGTAGTTTCATTGAGTCCGGCAAACAGAACCTGGTTTCTTATAGTTCTTGTTAAGCCGCCAATTTGAAAATTATTTACAAGGTTTTGTTTATAATTAAAATTGATGCCTGATTGAAATAAGGTAAGAAAGGTGAGATTTTTTGTTATCGGTGTATAAGTTTCCGCATTCAACACCATTCGTTGATAATTGTCATAGTTGATTCCTGCTGAATCTGTATTTGTCACCAGGTTCCCGTCTAAATAAAAATCAACATCAGGATTTTGATTATAAACAAAGCCCAACTCAGCATTGATCTTAATTCCTTTCCTGGGGTATAAACTTTTGTCTAATGTGTTTGCATTAAAATATACAAATGAAGTTAAGAATCCGTTTTTACCCCTCGCCTCAAGCTGCGATTGTATAAGCGGTTTGAATCTTATCAATTCATAACGACTGCCTATACCTGCGGTAAAGTTCCGGCTCCCTGAATACTCAGATTTTACTTCGCCTTCAAAATAATATTGCCTGTATTGGCCGCTTTTACTAAAACTATCATAGCTGTCTATTTTATAACTTTCAACCTGCAGCTTTGGTATCAGCGCTATGTTTTTGTTGTTGCCAAAATATTGCAAATGCTCGCCCCTTAGCCGGAAATTTTCGCCAATATTTAAGGTAACAAGGCTTCTTGAATAAGGTGTAAAAAAATCACGGGTAGTTAAATTAGCAATTACGCTAATGCCTGAAAATTCATTATAGTGAAGGCCAATCTTTGCATAAGTGGGAGGATTTTCTTTTACATCAAAAATGATTTTTGAAGAACCATCGGCTTGTGGTTCCAAAAAATAATTTATGCTCCGGTAATATCGTGTACCAAAAATCCGCCGAATCGCTTTTGAAATTTCGGGTTCAGCATAGAATCTATTTATATGAAAATCCATTGCATGAATGAAATAAGTTTCGGTTGTTTTATTGAGGCCCTTAATTTCATAACCGCTTATAAACACCGAATCGCTTTTTGGAAGGCGGTTTGTATCCGGAATCAATGTTCCATAAATGCTGTTTAAAGAATCTGCAAGATGCTTTAAAGCGGGATATAATTTTCTTCCCTCTTTGTTGCCGATTTCTATTAGCTTATGCGCCTTATTAAAGCTGCCCATAGAATAATCTTCCAGTGGATGTGAAACAAACAAATCGCAAAGAGGCACTTCCTTTTTAAAGTCCTCTGCTTCTTTTAAAAAAAGAAGCTGTAATAAAATATCAACAGGTGATTTCAATTTTTCTTCGGGATATAAGCCGGTAGTCACACTGCTGCCAATAATAAAATCAGCTCCCATTTCTTTTGCATCTACTACCGGAAAATTCCTTGTAACTCCTCCATCTACTAACTTATGCCCGCCATAGTCAACCGATGAAAACACAGAAGGGATGGCCATGCTTGCCCTTACGGCCGTAGTAATATCCCCTGAATCAATCACGACTGCATTGCCGGTAGAAATATCAGAAGCCACACATTTGAAGGGGATGGAAAATTTAGTAAAGTCTTTTATACTATGAACGGGATAGTAAAGTTCAGCGAACTTAAACCACAACTCCTGCCCGTCTAAAATACCGCCAGGCAACTTGAGCTTGTGATCTATATAGGGCAATTCAATAGCATATTTGCCATACTCTTCCTTTTCTTCCATTGATAAAGAACGAAGCGAAAGCTCATTGCTTAGTAAAAGATCCCAATCAATTTTATTTACAATTCTTTCTATTTGATTTCCTGAATAACCAATCGCATATAAAGAACCTATAATAGCTCCCATACTCGTGCCGGTGATATAATCAAGTTTTATCCCTGCAGAATCTATTGCTTTTAAAATGCCGATATGCGCCAAACCCTTTGCGCCACCGCCGCTAAGAGTAAGCCCGATTTTTGGGCGTTGTCTTATTTGCTGTGCCGGAAGAGAAATTGTTGTAAAGAAGAATATAACTAAGATGGAAAATTTCATTTAAATATTTTAAAACCGTGCTCAAAAGTACCATCTAAAAAATCCAGCCCCCAATTCTAGTCAAATTATGACTTACTTGCACTGCGCTGATACAGCATCCCCGATGTGCAAATTGAATTCAGGTTTTTATATTTTATAAATATCACAGCTATGCTAAAAAAATTATTGCAATTTGCATCTCTATGCAGGAATTAGGCTACGCAGCGTCACTACTTATTGGAATCTCATTGGGCTTAATAGGTGGCGGCGGCTCCATACTCACTGTACCGGTTTTAGTATACTTATTCAACATTAACCCCGTTTTATCTACTTCTTACTCTTTGTTTATTGTAGGCTCTACCAGTTTAATAGGTGCTATAAATAATTACCGCCAGGATTCCGTTCGTATAAAAGTAGCCCTGCTATTTGGCATTTCTTCGGTAACAACTGTCTTCATTACCCGCAAATTCATAATTCCTTTCATTCCTGAAAGATTGTTAACAATTGGGAAATTTACGCTTACACATTCTATGATAACGATGGTTCTATTTGCCGTACTAATGATAATGGCCGCAAACGCTATGATCAGGAATGGTAATAAAGCTGAAGTTGTTGTAAAAAAAACCAAATTGAATCTCCCGGTATTATTAATGTATGGAGTTGCAGTGGGCCTTGCTACAGGGCTTTTGGGGGCTGGCGGGGGATTTTTACTTATTCCTACACTGGTACTTTTTGTTGGATTACGTATGAAAGAGGCTGTAGGTACTTCCCTATTGATCATCGCTCTAAATTCATTGATCGGATTCACGGGAGATATCGGTCATTTCAATATCGATTGGAGGTTTCTCACCATAATAACCACTATCGCAATCGCAGGAATAATATTGGGTGGATTAATAAGCAAAAAAGTAAAAGGCGATAAGCTGAAAAAAATATTTGGATGGTTTGTAATGCTCATGGGGATATATATTCTTATTAAAGAATTTTTTCTCTGAAGCAGAAGAAAAGTTATCACAAAAAACAACCATAATTACGACTAAATTTGCTCCGTAAAATTCGAAAAGCGCATTAACTGATTTCATCGCAACGGTAAACTCTATGATAGAAATTTTGAAGCAGCCATGGCCATGGTACATTTCCGGGCCCCTCATCGGTTTGATGGTTCCAGTACTACTTATTGCCGGAAACAAAGCCTTTGGCATATCATCATCTTTAAGGCATATATGTGCAGCATGTATCCCTTCTAAAATCCCCTTCTTTAGTTATGAATGGAAAAAAGAAATATGGAATCTTGTGTTAGTAACAGGTGTCCTTGTTGGGGGTTTTATAGCGGCCACTTTCCTAATGAATGATCAACCCATACAGATTAATCCAAAGTTGATCCATGAACTTTCAGGTTATGGAATCACTGATTATAATTCCCAGGTTCCCACCCAACTTTTCAATTTTAACCAACTGTTTACATTAAAGGGATTTCTGCTGATAGTTGGCGGTGGGTTTCTTGTTGGCTTTGGAACAAGATATGCAGGAGGTTGCACATCAGGGCATTCTATTATGGGGCTTTCGAATCTTCAACTTCCCTCGTTGATTGCGACTATTTGCTTTATGGTTGGGGGCTTTATAATGGCTAATCTTATTCTTCCGTTTATTTTAATGCATTAAATCATGAGTGAATTCACAACGTTACAAGAGGATATAAACACTGATTTTGAAGTACGTTCTCTTGATTCTTTGTATGCCGCAAGGCCTTATCAACAAGAGCCATGGTGGTCTTATATTAAGTACCTGGTTACAGGAATATTATTTGGAATCATCCTGGTGAAATCAGAAGTAATATCATGGTTTCGTATACAGGAAATGTTCCGCCTTCAAAGTTTTCACATGTATGGCGTAATCGGCTCAGCAGTTGTTACCGGAATTTTATCCGTGCAATTGATAAAACGATTTAACATCAAAACCATCAAAGGTGAAAAAATAGAATTACCACAAAAAAAATTCAATAAGGGGCAGGTATATGGCGGCTTACTTTTTGGAGTCGGATGGGCACTTACCGGAGCCTGCCCCGGTCCTATGTTTGCCCAGATAGGAACCGGAGCTATAGTAGTTATTGTTGCTTTAGTGAGCGCTATTGCAGGTACCTGGATTTATGGATTATTAAGTGCAAAACTTCCGCACTAATAATATTGTATGCGACATGTGTCACCATTAAAGCCAACGTGATAACCGAAATTTTCGGCATAAAAAATATGCAGATAAAACAATTTGAAGATAAAAATCTCTCACATTAAGGTTATGCAATACTAAGTGAATGCGAAAAGAAAATAGTGTTGGTTGACCCGGCATGCAACCCACAGCAGTATTTTGATTTTGCAAAAGAACGTAATGCTGAAATAACAGGCTTAATAGAATTTCGTTTGTTTTTTTTAGTTTGCTAAAGTAAAACTGCAATGCTAAAAAAGTCTATGAATTAGAAGTCGCTAAGCCGGCAAAAGCCATTGGTGAGAAACGGTGATAAGAGGGATAGTTACACTACATGCTAATCCCATTTTACAGACATGTGCAACAGACTAAGAGAAAGCTTGCATATAAAGAAAATCCCGCTTAATATATAGCGTCACATCTTTTTGCTATCTAATTTTTTCATTAATTCAGTCATCTGGTTTATCTGGATCTGCTGCATTTCCAACAAATTTTCTTCTTGTGTTATAAGCAGATGATCAATTTTTTCATGCAGCATTCTTATTTCCAACTCTCCTTTAAGGTTTACCATATAATCATTCTTTGCCCTCTCACGGTCCTTTTCTTCCTGGCGATTTTGGCTCATCATAATTACAGGCGCCTGTATGGCAGCAATACATGAGAGAATTAAATTAAGCAAAATGAAGGGATAAGGGTCGAAGCCTTTTTCGTGAAGAGCGATGATATTAAGACTCATCCAGCCCAACATAAAAAGGCCAAAAATGCCCAGGAATCTCCAACTGCCACCAAAAGCCGCAATCCGGTCTGCCCAGCGCTGCCCTCTTGTAGAAGGGTTTTTTATTTCACTGGCTTCATCTGATATCAGGTGGTTTTGATTGATATTATCCAAAACAGTCTGCTCAAGTTCTGTGAGTGTACCTACCTCTTTTGATAATAAATTACGAACGTATAATTGCCTGTAATGATTGAGCTCAGATACAGATAAAGCGCAATCATCATTGAAGCCCGGTGCGTCTTTTTGTATTTCTTTAAGTATACCTATTCGTACTGCCTTCCCTCCTATTTTTTCGGACTGGGGAAATTTCTTTTGTGATATATCGCTTATAAAATTTTCCATGATTATACAAATTAGAATAAAAAATTTTCTTTTTATTGCTTTTGGATGATAGAAAATTGTTTATCGCTATTCCTATAAAAACGGAAGCTATTACTAAAATTGCAATTTCACGCGCATTACTATTAGTCAAAAAGCGAACAGGTTAATTGTCGAACCATTAACTATTAAAAAATCGCATTCAAGTGATAATCTCATAAGAGTAAGCAATTGTCTTGCTTCCTTAAGTGATGCCAGGCAAATGGAATTCACTTCTTAAAAACTCCTTTCAATCATAACGATCTCCAAAAAATTAAACATTTTTATAATTGGTACTTATGAAAACTTTGGTTTAATATCTACATCTTTGCTGCCAAAATTTTAATCCTTATTTTTTAAAATTGGCTATGGCGCGAACAGGAGGTAATTTCTTAAAAAGCATTTTTGTTTTTTTCAATCTTTGCGTAATTGGCTTCTATCTTCCAGTATGTATATTGCCCTACATAAATACCGGAAAGTACTGGTATGTGGCGTTGACAGGTTTAGTATTTCCCTTAACGGTTTTGGCGCTTCTTTTTTTTATTGTAGTGTGGGCTTTCGTAAGATCTAAATGGGTATGGCTTTCCGTTATTGTTTTACTTTTAGGTATTCAGCAGATATTCGCAGTTTTTGGTTTTCATATCCCCGCTAAATTTCAAGCCGCTAAAAAGGAAAACACCCTTCGCATCTTACAATGGAATGTTTCCAGTTGGGATCAATACAGTAACAAGAAAGTTGGCGACCTTAATTATCGTCCCTTAATGCTGGACATTGTACAGGCTCAAAACGCGGACGTACTTTGCTTCCAGGAATTTTTTGAGTCCCGCGATCCTGGTTACATGCCACAAAATATTCCGCCGCTCACAAAAATGGGTTATCCGTATCATTACTTTGCCGCCGCCATCGACTGGGAAAATGACTATCAAACAGGCGTTGTGATTTTTTCAAAATATCCCATTATTGATTCGGCAAAGTTTGAGTATGCGAAAAATTCATCTGCGGAACATCTTATTTACGCAGACATAAAAGTTAAGGATAAAATTTTTCGCATACTTACAACCCATCTTCAATCTGTGAGATTTGAAGCCGAAGAATACCAAAGCCTGAGCCAGATAAAAAACAGAGACAGGCAGGGTTTGCGGGATTCAAGAACTATTGTATCGAAATTAAAAAAAGGATACAACTATCGGTACAGCCAGGCAGAATTGGTTCATGAGCAAATTGAAGCGAGTCCTCACCCGGTAATTATTTGCGGAGATTTTAATGATGTTCCTAATTCAAATACCTATTTCAAAGTAAAAGGAAAGCTGCAGGATTCATTTCTTAAAACAGGTTTTTTTATCGGCAGAACTTTTCGCTTTATTTCACCAACACTTCGCATAGATTATATACTGTCCGATAAAAAGTTTACCGTGGAGCAATCGAAAGTGATTCACGTTCCATATTCTGATCATTATCCCGTGGAAGCAGATTTAGGTTATTGATATTATAATCATTTTCTGAAAAATATTTACAGAGAAAATTGGTGACATTATTCAAAATTCCTCCTTCTCACGGAAGTACTAAAAGGAATATGAAGCTTAAGCCAACTTTAGCCGAAATACAAATGTCAAGGATATTTTCACGTCTAATTGTCGTGGCATATTTTGGCTAAAGCGATAACCCGTTTTAAACCATCACACTTCACCCGATCCTGATGTTTTATTCGTATTGGGTTCAACGATGTAAAAACATGTCGCCCTATGGCTTTCTTTTCTCAGTAACAATACTTTTGTTCATGCTTAATCAAAATAAAAACGCCCCATAAATATGAGGCGCTTTCTTATCATGGTTTCTTAAAACGGTGGGTCAGCAGGTGTATTTGGGTTGTTATCTCTTTCCCTGAAAGGATAGGGGAAAAAATTTCTTTTTCTCTCGGCGACGGGCCTTACGAACCGGCGCATATCTTCTAATTTCAAACCCGACATGAATAACTCAATACATCTCTGGCGGTATATTTCATCAAGTATATCTGTTTGTGTAACCGGCCCTGCATAAGGTGGTTCATTGGCGCCAATACCGAAAGGATCCTGGGCAGCAGTCTTTGTAATTACCTTATTTAATTCTGCCAATGCATTCACAAGATCAGGCGAAGACATTCTTGCATAAACTTCTGCTTTTATTAACGTGATTTCCCCAGGCAAATAATAAGGCCATGGCGAAGTAGATGTTCCACCAAAACCACCAACTCTGAATCTCGGCGCTATCGCTGTATTGATGGTTGTATAAAAGGGAACACGCTGATCAGTAAGGCTGGGACGCTGGCCTACCGGTAATCCAAACGTGGAATCAATCGGCTGAAAAACATTATTGGTAGATGTTGCCGTTTCATAGATCGGATTAATGCTCACTGCATCAAAATTCATTACACTTTTTACAGAAAGATCCACTGTGTTTGCAGCGGCTAAAGCATCAGCATAGTTCCCGGCAAATAAGGAATATCTCGCTTTCAAGGCATATAGTGTATTCACAATATCAGTGCCCGAAAGTATATTGCCGCCAAAAGATGAACTGATAGGCGTTGACTGTATAGTCGCCAGCGCACGGTCAATTACTGCAATTGCTTTTGTGAATCCAGTCGCACGATCGGAGAATGAAACATTAGTTCCAACTGTATCCGGAACTTTTTCCCAAAACATAGCAAGGCTTCCCAAAGCCATGGCTTTATAAATAGAAACATAACCAATAAGGCCACTTGCATAAGCTTTATCGGGTAATGAAGCGGCTGCATCAATGATACGATCTGCATCAAAAGTAATTTTGCTGGCATTTGCCCAAATGTTTGCTATGATTGAGTTGGTTCCGTCAACACTTGGGCCACCAGTGTTTAACTGGGCTTCAGAAGTGTTACCCGTGTTAAGGATAATCAATTCATTGGTAACAAATCCATTTGCAGTTACAATATTGTATATCGACCCTGCTCTTGAAAGTGAATAGGTTCTTTGCAAACCAATTGCCGCGGCAGTCAAACCTCGTGAAGAAGAGAACACCTGGTCATCCGGGGCTGCATTGGGATTACTATAATCTTTTTTACAACTGCTTATATTCATCAGCAAAGCAAATATGCCAAATGCGAAGAATATTTTATTTATCAAGATTTTCATACTTTTTTGTTTTAGAATTTTAGAATTTAGCCTGGAGTGTAAAACTGAAAGTTCTTGGTATGGGCACTGAGCCAAAATCAATTCCGCGCAATAAAGTGCTTTGACCGGCGGCGTTCACTTCAGGATCGTATCCTTTATAATTATCCCAGCTTATAAGATTCCTGCCGCTAAGTGATGCGGTAATATCCCTGAACCCTTTTATATTTCCCAGGCTATAACTCAGCGAAACCTCTCTCAATTTCACAAAGTTTCCATTATCAATCCTCCATTGCTCTATACCATAAATTCCGAGAATATATCCGCGTGGTACCTGCCCGAGGTCTTCCTGTTGTGCTACCAGCCCATTACCTACTCCCTGGCGTGTTCTGAAATCTGCATTGAAAACATCTACGCCTTGCACAGCATCAAGCTGCACACGCAAGGATAGTTTCTTGTAAGAAAATTCATTCACTAACGTAGCCGTATAGTCGGGATTAGGATTCCCTATAATTTTTCTTAATACCGTTCCTGTTCCTGCCGCTGAACCTGCCTTATCCAGGGTATAATCCTGCGGGCTGTTTTGAGTACCCCTCGCTGTAACAGGGATGCCTGCAGCATTTAATATCTGGCTTCCATCCGCGTCGGTTGCAAAGAAAGTTCCATAAAATACGCCTATGGGTTGTCCCTGGAGAATGGCCACCGGTGCGCCTCCGTTTGTGCCGAAAAGCGTTAACGCAGCGCCTATGTTGGTAGCTTTATTCCTATTATGGTTAAAGATACCGTTGATGTTCCATTTGAAGTTTTTTGTTGAAACTGGCGTACCGCCCAACACAATTTCGAAGCCCTTATTTTCTAAAGAACCGAGATTACTAAGAAAACTGCTAAAACCCGTAGTAGGTGCGATCACCCTGTTTATCAATAAATCATTTACTTTTTTATTATAAACATTTAAAGTAAAATTGAGCCTGCTATTAAAGAAAGCCATATCAGTTCCGAATTCAAGTTCCTGCTGACGCTCAGGTTTGATGTTGGAATTTGCCAATACACTACTGCCACTTAAAGCAGATTTACCAACAAAAGTTGATGATGAATAAGTATTGAACCGGGCGTAAGGGCCAATGCCGGTTAAGTTTCCACTTTCACCATAGGCAATCCTGAACTTTAATACATCCCACCAATCGGCAACAGATGAGTTGCTCCAATAATCAGCAGAAGATAATACATAGCTGCCGCTTGCCTTAGAATACACCTGGTTGCGTTCATTTTCTCCAAACACTGATGAACCGTCTAATCTTAAAGCGCCTGTAATGAACAATTGATTATTGAATCTAAAATTCTGCTGTATAAATGCCCCTGAAACAGAAAGTTCGCTTCTGTCATCCACCCCCGGAAGAACAGTTGCTGCTGCAGTCACCGTTTCCACAAATGGCGCTAAGCCTCTTCCCTGGAAAAGGCTGTAATTATTTTTTTCATATTGCTGTGAAAAACCAACCTGTGTGGTAGAGCCAAGTTTATCCGATATGTTAGCAGTATAGGTCGCATTTATATCGTGATTGATTGCAAAGAATGTATTGTTTGCGGTGCTTGCATAACCATTACGTGCAGGATCAAGTGTGATACCACCGCCATAAAAACCATCACCAACATTGTAGGCATAAGGAGGAATTAATGTAGTTCCTAGCTGCGAATAATTATCAATACCCAGCGTATAATCAATGTTTAGGTTTTTGGTAATCTTTAGTTTCAGGCCGGCATTCGCCAACACCCTGCTCGTAATTTCTTTTTGCTTAAAATCTTCAATTACTGAAACCGGGTTGGTACGTCCTCTCTCGCCGACAGCCTGTATATTTCCATTGGCATCTCTTTTCTGTATGTCATGAAAATTTCCAATGATTGTAACTGAGTTTGTCGGAGAAAAGAAAGAATTACCATCAGGCTTTTCATTCGCAGAACTATTTATATAGTTAAGACCCATTGTAAACGTAAGCCATTTGTTCAGTGTCTGGTCAACATTCACCCGGAAACTGTACCGCTGAAAATCAGTATTTTTTATGATTCCCTGGTTAAAGAAATAAGAAGCCGATGCAAAATATTTTGTCTTATCAGTGCCTCCGGAAACCGAAACATTGTTGTCAGTCCCGATCGCTTTTCTAAAAATATAATCCTGGTAATCATACCTGGTTACAGGAGTAGTATTGGTCAGACTTGGCGTAAGAATATCCTGTGTCTGCACATCAGGAGAGCCTCCAAATTTGATTGGCGCTTCATTTACTTTAAGCTTCTTTCTGAGTTCACTCAATGTAATACCTGTTGTAAAACTTACCAACGGCGCACCCGTTTTTCCCCTCTTTGTAAATATCTGCACCACACCCGCATTTGCCCGACTGCCATAAATGGCAGCGGCGGCGGCACCGTTTAAAACCTCAATATGATCAATATCTGCGGGGTTAATATCTACCAGCCTGTTCTGTCCAATGTTTCCTACAAAATTATTTCCATCGTAATTACCGGAAGTATTGGTAACACGATTGGTCGCATTATTTACAATTACACCATCTATAATATATAGTGGTTCCGAGGAGCTCGATATAGAACTGATACCTCTCAACCTCACAGAAATTCCACCGGCAGGATCTCCGGAGTTTTGTATGATCTGCGCTCCGGCAGTTTTTCCCTGTAAAGCAGCCAACACATTTCCTGTTGCACCTTTTGTTAATTCATCTCCCTTTACTGTACTTATATAGCTGCCCAATTGTTTCCTGGTAGTACCTAAAGAGTTACCGGTTACAACTACTTCATCAAGGCCCAGCGCATCATTTCCCAGTTGGATACTTGCTGTGTAATTTTCACTGCTTGCTATGACTATGGGCTGGTCGGAAGTCTTAAGCCCAACCGCGGAAAACCGCAGTACATAGTTGCCCGGCTTTAAAGGCGCTTTCAATTCATAATTACCGCCGGCATCAGTGGCAGTACCATAAGTAGTATTTCTTACAACTACCGAAACCGCGGAAACAGCTTCCCCGCTTTCGTTGGTAACCTTTCCCGTAATGGTAACCTGTGCAAAGCTGAAGCTCATGATAAGGCTCATAAGCGAAAGCATTGCCGGTTTTTTCCAGCCAACTTTCCATCCTGAAGTTTTAATTTTCATGTTACAGTTTTTTTTGGTTTAAAAAATATATTCAGATTACATGATTTCAATCCCTGACTTTGCATAGCATGCCAGCATATTGTTATCCGGTTTCAACTCCGTTATTAGAATATCAATGTCTTTTACATTACAAACTTTTAGCCTCATAGTTGTATTCACTTTTTCCGAGATTGATAAGGCCACCACTTTTGAAGAGGATTCTATCATGGCCTGTTTCAATTGAACAATATCCCAGTCATTATCAGTAATACCATTTTCCACATCGATAGCATTTATCCCGAGGAATGCGAGGTCAGCTTTTATTTCTTTTATTTTAGAGATAGCAGCGCCGCCTACTGTTATCTGGGAATTTTTTGAAAGACGATCACCAATAATTATTACCTCTATATTGGGATGATGCATGTATTCAAAAGCCGCAGGCAGGCTTCCGGTAAAAAAAGTAGCATTGAGTTGTTCAGGCAATGCTTTTGCCAGCTCGATAATGGTTGTTCCACCGGTAGTAAGTACAAACATCCCATCCTTAATAAGCGTTGCAGCTTTTTGCGCGATTATCTTTTTATGCTCTAGTGAATAAATGTTTTTGTGCTGAAATGAATTATGAAATGATTTTGATAAAGCGCCACCATGTACTTTAATAATTTTCCTGAGATCTGCCAGTTCATTCAAATCCCGCCTGATGGTATCTTCTGAAACATTCATTTCCTGGCTCAGGTCGCCCGAAAGAATTTTATTATGCAGGTTTACTTTGTGTATAATGAAGGCCTGTCTTTCTTTTTTGAGCATGTAAGAGCCAATATTTTCAATAAAATTATTTCATAAAAATGATATACGGGCACTTGCATGCACTTTTTTTTATCATAAGCGCATAAATCAATAATAAAACCCGCAATTAAACGCATTTAATAATTTCCTAAAAAGAGCGCATTGCTGTTTCCAAAAATCATTTCTCCAATCAGAAATTTCACGGCTCGAAAATTCCTTTATAAAATTAGTTCTGATCGATATATTTTTTTCTGCCACTCATAAAAAAAATGGCGTAAGCCTGTTTTCTAAGGATTAGTTTTAGTTCCTAAAACAACTTTTTATGCAAAACAAAATTTATCTATTCCTTTTAATGGTATGCTTCGCAGGTGCCACTACAGCCCAAAATCTTACTGTGCCTCCCAACGGTGGAAATAAAAAAGCATCCGTAAGTGAAAGAATCGGAATTACAGATGTGACCATACATTACGACCGGCCCGGAATAAAGGGCAGGGAAGGGAAAATATGGAACGGCCTTGTTCACACAGGTTTTACCGATCTTGGTTTTGGAACCAGTAAGCAAGCCCCATGGCGTGCAGGAGCAAACGAAAACACAACGATCACTTTCAGTACCGATGTAATAATTGAAGGCAAACCACTACAGGCTGGTACTTACGGCCTTTTTGCAGCAATGGGGGATGGAGATGCCACATTGATATTTAGCAATAATTCAACATCGTGGGGCTCTTTCTTTTACGACCCGAAAGAAGATGCATTAAGAGTAACTGTAAAAACAGAGCCATTGAATGAAAGCGTTGAATGGCTGAAATACGAGTTTATGAATGAAACCGATAACGGCGCATTTATCGCTTTAGAATGGGAAAAATTAAAAATTCCGTTTAAGGTAGAAGTCGATTATCCGAAGACACAGTTGGCAATGTTCAGAAATGAATTAAGGTCGAATAAAGGTTTCAATGCTGATGCGGTAGTGCAGGCAGCTCAATTTGCAGCAGCTAACAACGACCTGGAAGAGGCGCTCAAATGGAGCGACTATTCAATCAACGGAGTTTTCGTGGGCCAAAAGAATTTTAAAACATTAAGCACAAAAGCTTTGATACTGGAGAAGCAGGGAAAAAGTGCCGAAGCAGACGCAGTAATGAAAGAGGCTCTGCCTTTCGGAGACATGTTTGAGCTTCATCAATATGGAAGAGAATTAATAGCTGCGAAAAAATCCAAAGAAGCATTGGATGTTTTTAAATTGAATGCGCAAAAAAATCCAAATGTATTCACCACTGATGTAGGCTTAGCCCGCGGCTATTCCGCAAACGGCGATTATAAAAATGCATTGAAGTATGCAAAACTCGCATTGCCTCTAGCTCCGGATAAGGTAAATAAAGATTCAGTGGCAAAAATGGTGGATATGCTTGGCGAGGGTAAAGATGTGAACTGATATAATATTGTTTCAAAAATAAAAGGCTGATCGTGATGACCAGCCTTTTATTTTTGAATGAAAAATTTTAATGCCTATCTTTTTTGCGCCTCAATATTTTTTGTAAAGTTTCGACTGCCGTTGATACAGCTTCTTCAAAACTCTGAGCTTCCTTTTTTACAAAATCATCGTATCCCGGAACAACCAATCTTATTTCACAAGTTTTATTATTCTGTATTTTAATGTCGTTAGCTACAAGGGTCACTTCCGCGCTTAATATCTTTTCATCTAAATGAAAGAGTTTACTAACCTTTTCCTCAACAAACTCTTTGAGTTGTTGGCTCGCCTTAAAATGTACTGATTGTAAGTTAATCTTCATGGTTATCTAATTTTGATTTAAATAATGTCGGCAAATTGCCGCAATTCACTATAGCAAAGCAACGTCTTATCCCGCTAATAATTTCTATTTTATAAATTCTTTATAAATTTTATGAATATCATCCAGTGAAGCAATATATATACTTCGCCCGTGGGTGCCTATAACTATTTCATTGGCTTCTTTCTGTATGGCAATGTCATGCACGGGCACTGAAGGAAGCTTGTTTTCAAAGGATACAAATTTTCTCCCCTGGTTAAAAGAAACATACAAGCCATTATCGCTGCCAACATATATTATATCTTCAAATACCGGGTCTTCTTTTATTACATTCAATGGCTCATAAGGAAGATTGCTGCTAATATTGGCCCATGTTTTTCCATAATCATTACTAACAAATAGCCATGGCGTAAAATTATCGTTGCGGTATCCATTCATCGTCGCATATACTCTCCCCTCTTTAAACTGCGATGCAATTACCCTGCTTATATATAGACCTTTTAATTCTTTAGGCAAATTATTACTTACTACCGTCCAGGTGTAGCCGCCGTCTTGTGAAAGTTCTATATTGCCATCATCGGTACCTGCATACAAGAGGCCAAACTTTAAAGGAGATTCACTAATGGTTACAATTGTTCCAAACGGAACATCACCTGCCTTCTTACCATTTGTAAGGTCTTTGCTCAGGGCTTCCATAGTATTTCCTTTATTCATACTGCGGTAAAACTTATTGTTACCCATATATAAGATGTCCTGGTTAAAATCGCTTAATAATATTGGCGTCTGCCAGTTGTAGCGCAACTTCTCTGCATCAATATCCGGCATTGGGTGTATTCTCATTCCCTTTTTTTCATCCAGGTTTTTTCTCACATATTCGCCAAACTGGGAGCCGAAATATGCAGTTTGATTATTCCTGGTATCTACCTGCACCTGCATGCCGTCGCCGCCACCCAAGTTCTTCCAGCCATCACCATTCGATCCTTCATCTTCTTCTTCGCTGTCTTCGTTTTCACTCCTGCTTTTTGACGACCCATACCATGTGCCATTATCCTGGATACCGCCATATACATTATATGGCTTGGCATTGTCAACTGCTATTGCATAAAATTGGGCTACAGGTGGTGTGTTTGCCTTAAACCAGTGTTTCCCGTTATCATAGGTGATGTTACAGCCGCCGTCGTTTCCTGCGATCCAGTTACTATCACGTTGCGGGTTTATCCATGCGCCATGCCAGTCAGGATGAGTGTTCGATTTGTCAGCAACTGAAAAAGTTTTTCCTCCATCGTTACTGGTCATAAGACTGAAACCACTTATAATCACTTTATTTTCATTTACAGGAGACACTGAAATTTTGCCAAAATAATAGCCGTAAGTATTGTAAAGATCGAGACCTTTTTTGTTAACCTTGGTCCAGGTCTCCCCGGCATTGTCACTGCGATACACCTCGCAACCTATTATAGGTGTAACAAATAATTCAGAATTGGCATCACTTAAATAATCGTATATGGACGTGGGTTTTATTTTGTTACTACGCACCATTTCTTTCAGTGATGAATCACGATATTTTTTATCGAAATCGTTATTAATTAGAAACGAGTCCAGCTTTGCACTATCAAGTTGCAGGAATTTCTCTTTGGAAATATTTTTGAAATCACTTAATAAATATTTTGTGGAATCCGCTTTTTTTGCCGCCGTATCAGGCCTGTGGTTTTGGTTATCGAGAGTTGCATAAATTATTTCCGGATTTGCTCCATACACGGCGATGCCAATTCTGCCCGTTCCATCATCCTGCGGAAAGCCGGTGTTTTTTCCGGTTATCTTTTTCCATGTATCGCCTCCATCCATACTTTTGTAAATAGCAGAGGTATTCCCACTTTCTGTAAAGTTCCAGGCCCTTCTCTCACGCTGCCACAGACATGCGTAAATTTCTTTGGCATTTTTTGGATTGATGTCCATATCGATTGCCCCGGTATTGTCATCGATGTATAACGACTGTTTCCAGGTCTTTCCTCCATCGGTAGTTTTATAAACACCCCTTTCTTTATTGGGAGAATAAAGATGCCCGATCACTGCAATCCAGGCAGTATTATCATCATTTGGATCTAATAATATTTTGCCAATGTGATGACTTTCAGGAAGGCCAAGATACTGCCATGTTTTGCCCGTATCACTACTTTTATAAATACCGAGCCCGGAATAAGAGGACCTGCTGCTATTTGCTTCACCGGTTCCCACCCATATATCCCTCGTCTTCCAGTTTACAGCGATGTCGCCAATACCTATAACATCTTCATGGTCAAATACCGGATCAAAGCTTTGTCCATTATTTGTTGTATGCCAGAGGCCGCCGGTGGCGTAGGCTACATAAAACTCAACCGGGTCTGCGGGATTAACATCTATATCTACAACGCGGCCACTCATGACCGATGGGCCAATGTTCCTAAAGCTTATAGATTTCAAAGAAGAGTCTTTCTGCCATAATTTTCTTTCCGATAAACCGTTCAATCTTACGGAAGCAGGCGTGGGCGTTATTTGTGAAAATGAATTTGTAAAGGTTAAAATTGTTACAAACAGGGGGAGCGCAATGGAGTATAAAGATTTGAATTTGGTAAATTTGTTCAGTGGGATTGTGATTAAATGATTGAATACCATTATACAGTTTTTAAAATTGAAAGCATGTTTTTAAAAATACAAAAGTTAGCATTGATTATTTTGGGCTTGCAACTTTTTTTTACTGAGGCTGGCGCACAATCTAAGCCATATACTGTTTCCGTGAATGGAGATACCTTAAATTTTACCGATTCCAAAGGGATGAAGAACGGGAAATGGGTGATACACGTTGATCCTTTGCGCGGTGAGCCTGGTTATGAAGAAGAAGGCGTATTTGTAAATGGTAAGAAGGAAGGCATCTGGAGAAAATATACTTTACAAAGTGATGTCATCGCTATTGAAAATTACAGGTACGGAGGCAAGGATGGCAAATCGCAATATTTTAGCCCGCTGGGTGATCTGCTAAGAGAAGAAAGCTGGAGAGCTTATAACCCCGATGCACCTTATGATACAATACCCGTGTATGGAACAGGCAGCAATGAAATCTTAAGCTTTAAGATTGTAAAAGCAGAACAATACAGTGTAAAAGATGGGGACTGGACTTATTACGATCCCTCAACAGGAAGAATTCTAAAATTAGAAAAATATGACCGTGGCCATTTGATGGATGCCTCAAATCCTACTGAGACGGTGATCGACATTCCTAAAAACACGAAACCCCAAGAAGTGATTGAGTACGAAAAAAAGAACAGCAGCAAAAAGAAAGTAAAAATAAGGGATGGCTCAACCCGTTAGTCCCGAAGAATATTATTCCAAACACAGGAACTGGTAATCCAAAAAAAAGGCAACACTTAAGTTGCCTTTAACTCTTTGGGTTTTTCAAACGATGTAAAACGGGGCGATCTTTATAGATCTACTGAATTTTTAATACTGGTTTTTTCAAATTATATTCAACTATAATAGTTCAAAAATGTTGCCAAAAAATAGCACCTTTTCTTAATCTGTTTATTACCAGTCGTTTAAAAACAAAACTTATTTTTAGCTCCGGAAACTTATAGTTAAACTTCAAAACATCTTATATGAAACCGGTTACTTTAGATTCATCGAAGAAATAATATCCTTAATCTTTTCTTCAGCTTTTTTGTTCGCGATTTCAAAATCTGCTGTACTTTTTAAAGGGGTGCTTACCCCAAAATAAAATTTAATTTTCGGTTCAGTACCACTGGGCCTTGCTGAAATCTTGCTACCGTCCTCAGTAATAAACTGGAGCACATTGCTTTTAGGCAAGGAAATTTTTTCAACTTTATTTGTCTTTACATTCGTCATTTCCTGCTTTTCATAATCATATAACTGAACTACCTCGCTGCCTGCAATTTCCTTCGGAGGATTATCCCTGAAGCCTTGCATCATTTCGGCGATTTCTTTTGAGCCGTTCATGCCTTTCTTTGTAATTGAAATAAGGTCTTCTTTATAAAATCCAAATTTTACATACAACTCCAGTAATTTGGAAAAAAGCGTTTGCCCTTTGCTTTTTTCAAAAGCCGCTATTTCACAAATCATTGCCACGGCGCTTACAGCATCTTTATCACGCACTTTATCACCTATCATCAATCCAAAACTTTCTTCACCGCCTACCACATAATTTTCTTTACCCTCTTTTTCCTTTATCATTTCGGCAATCCACTTAAACCCTGTAAGAACATTGTAGCAGGTGATGTTGCTTTCCTTGGCAATAACATCTATCATATCGGTGGTTACAATGGTTTTAATAACCATATCATTTGGCCTGGCCAGGCCATTATTTTTTCGTGCTTCAATTATATAATTAAAAACAATAAGCGCAGTCTGGTTTCCATTCAGCAATATCCATTCGCCATTATTATTTTTAACGCCAATGCCTACCCTGTCCGCATCAGGATCGGTTCCCAATAAAATATCAGCATCAAGCTCCTTTGCCTTTTTGAGGCCAATGCTCATGGTTTCCTTCTCCTCCGGATTTGGGTAACCAACAGTAGGGAAGTTACCATCCGGCTTTGCCTGTTCTTCCACGATGTGAACATTATCAAAGCCAAATGCCTTTAGAGCCTGTGGCACGAGCATGATACCTGTGCCATGTATGGGAGTATATACTATTTTAAGATCGTGTTGTTGCTTGCACACCGCAGGATTCACACTAAGCGATTTCACCATTTCAATATATTTCTCATCGAATTCTTTACCAATGATGGTTATATTTTCTTCCCTGCCCTCCCATTTTACATCGTCAACTCCTTTTATTTTTTCAACTTCGATAATTACATTTTCATCATGAGGCGGCACCATTTGGGCGCCGTCGTCCCAATATGCTTTGTAGCCATTATATTCTTTAGGGTTGTGCGACGCGGTACACACAACGCCTCCCTGGCAACCAAAACTCCGAATGGCAAAACTCAACTCAGGCGTAGGGCGCAGCGATTCAAATAAATAAACTTTTATATCGTTGGCAGCAAAAATGTTAGCGGTAATTTCTGCAAATTCGCGGCTGCGGTTGCGGCTATCATGGGCAATGGCGACCTTCACATTATCAAAACATTGCTTCAAATAATTTGCATACCCCTGGGTGGCCATTCCAACCGTATATTTATTCATCCTATTAGTGCCTACACCCATAATGCCTCTGAGGCCTCCTGTACCAAATTCAAGGTCTTTATAAAAGGCATCTTCAAGTTGGGCCGGATCTTCTTTTTGCAATTTGCTTATTTCATCTTTTGTGGCTTTGTCGTATTTACCGGAAAGCCATTCATTAATTTTCTTTTCAGTTTTTGCTTCCATATATATTTTTTACAATTTGAAGGTATTCAATTTTGATAAGCGAAACCAGTAATAGTCATTACCCGTATTTTTGTATGATGTATGTTTTGTTTGCTATAAGAAAGTTGAGGGCTGTTATTTCATCAAGTGTTTTTGGTATTTTTTTAGTTACCAACTTACACGCCCAATATAATTACAAGCAAGCAATTACTTTAAATACAATTCAGGATTTTAAAGATACTTCAGAACAACATAATTTTTATCCCTATAATAAAAAAAGAGTAAAACTGGTAACGCTTGGTAATACTACCGGTTTTGGCGGCATGCTTATAGGATTGAATGCCGAATGGTATGCTAAATACCCGAGATCATCTTTTCATTTTTTTAATGACTATGCCGAGTGGAAGCAAGTTGATAAGGCCGGGCATGCATTTAGCGCTTATAGCGGGAGCAGGGCGAGTATGGAACTGTGGAGATGGGCCGGCCTTTCCCGTAAACAACGCATCTGGATAGGTGGCCTTAGTGGTGTAGGCTACGAGTCTGTGATTGAGGTGCTCGATGGTTTCTCTTCCGAATATGGATTTAGTGTGACGGACTATGCCGCTAACGTGATAGGCTCGGGTATATTCATTGCTCAAGAACTGGCATGGGATGATCAGCGCATTAAATTGAAGTTTTCTTTTCATAAAAAAAATTACGGCCAGGCGGACCTTAACGCAAGGGCTGACAAAATTTATGGCAAAACAGAAATCCAGCGATTTATAAAAGACTACAATGCCCAAACATATTGGCTGAGTGCAAATATTCATTCGTTCTTGCCGGAATCAAAATTGCCGCGATGGCTAAATGTTTCCGTTGGTTATGGAGCAGAAGGAATGTTTGGCGCAAGGAGTAATATTGCAGTTGATAAAACAGGAACAGTTGTCTTTGACAGGTCGGACATAAAAAGATATCGCCAATGGTATCTTGCTCCTGATATTGATTTAACGAAAATCAGAACCAATAAAAAAAGTCTGAAAATTATATTCTTTCTTTTAAGCACTTTAAAGTTTCCGACACCCTCGCTTGAGTTTTCTAATGGAGAATTTAAGGGCCATTGGCTGGTATTTTAAAACCTGGATTATATAAAATAATAAAGGCTGAATGAAAGATTCCGAGTAACTATTGATAATGTGCTCCCACTACTTCGTTATCTGCCGTTTCAACAATTATTTTTTCATCGAGCCCTGTGGAAACTGATAGCCCTACATAATCCGGCGATACAGGAAATTCCCGGTGACTTCTCTCAACCAATACAAGGGTTTGTATTTTTTTGGGGTAAAAATCAAGGAAAGGCTTTACCGCGTAAGACAATGTCTTGCCGGTATTTGCAACATCATCTGTAATAATTATCACTTTATCGTTAAAATCATATTTACCAGTTATAGCTATCTTCTTTGGATCTTTTTTATCGAGATTGATTTCATGAACAATTATTTCACCCTCGAAAATATTCGCTAAAAATTGCTTTATCTTATTGGCTATTATTAATCCATTCTCTTTAATTCCTGCGAGAATAATCTGCTTTTCACCGATGTTATGCTCCACAATTTCATAGGCCATACGTTGCAATTTCTTTGCTGCCGTTTCCGCCGTTATAATTAGATTCTCAGGTGGCATATTTGTATTTTTTATGAATATAAACACTCCTGAACATTTGAACAATTAAAGAATGCAAATCGTTAACTTAGCAACTATACCTATTTCTATGCAAATTATCCAGCAAATCCTTTTTATACTGCTTACCGGTGTTGCGATTTTACTATTTTCAAAAAAGGTAAAACAGATCTACCGGAATATTAATCTTGGGCGCAGTGAAGACCTTTCTGACCATGCCGGCGAACGCTGGAAGAATGTCCTTTTGCTTGCTCTCGGGCAAAAAAAAATGTTCCGGTATCCGCTTGTTGGTATCATGCATTTTTTTATCTATGCAGGTTTTATCATCATCAATATTGAGGTTTTAGAAATAGTATTAGACGGCGTTTTTGGAACACATCGAATGTTTGCCGCGACCCTGGGAGGCTTCTATACTTTCCTTATCGACTTTTTTGAGGTGCTTGCTATTACTGTATTAGTTGCCTGTATCATTTTTTTAATAAGAAGAAATGTCCTTAAGTTAAAACGGTTCATGAAGCATGAACTCGATGGCTGGCCAAAGACAGATGCAAATCTTATTCTCATAATTGAGATCATCCTCATGACACTTTTCTTAACCATGAATTCTGCAGACAGGGCATTGCAATTACAAGGAAGTGAACATTACCTTGATCATGGAAATTTTCTTTTCTCCGGGTTGCTTGCGCCTTACATGCAGAGTCTGCCTACCTCAACCTTAATTCCTATTGAACGTACCTGTTGGTGGTTACACATTGCAGGCATTTTTGCTTTTCTTAACTACCTGCCTTATAGTAAGCATTTTCATATTTTACTTGCCTTTCCTAATACATATTACAAACCACTTAAGCCTAAAGGCAAAATGGAAAATATGGAAAATGTTGCAAAAGAAGTTCAATACATGTTTAAGCCCGAACTGGCTCCTGCTAACGCAGAAGCTGAGCCGCAAAAGTTTGGCGCCAAAGATATTTTTGATTTAAGCTGGAAAAGTTTGCTGGATGCTTATACATGCACGGAATGCGGAAGATGCACCGCCGCTTGTCCTGCTAACATCACCGGCAAATTGCTGAATCCAAGAAAGATCATGATGGATACCCGTGACCGTGTGGAAGAAGTGGGAAGAAATATCCAGCAAAACAAAACCTTCACCGATGATGGCAAAACATTACTGCACAATTATATTACTACTGAAGAATTGAGAGCATGCACTACCTGCAATGCATGTGTTGAAGAATGCCCTGTAAGCATAAATCCATTAACGATTATCCTTGAACTTCGCCGCTCTTTAGTAATGGAAGAAAGCAATGCGCCTGCCGAATGGAACGGAATGTTTAGCAATATTGAAAATAATTTTGCTCCCTGGAAATTCAGTCCGGATGAGAGAGATAAGTGGGTGGAGGAAATGTGAGGAGTCATGTGTGATGTACGAAGTGTGAAGTACAGTTTATCATCATCATATCTTGCCCTTATTTACTTCAGGCTTGAATATCCACTCCTTCATAAATTTCTGAGATTACAATTTTTTCATCAATGGCTTTGATGAACAGGAAGTTTTCGACAGCATTATATTCTTCCAATTCCCAATGATTGTTTTCATTTAATCTGAACACTTCTAAATGTATGCTTTCAGAATCTGCGAGTATATATTCTTTTAGAGTTGGTATATCACGATATAATTTAAACTTTTCACCACGGTCATAGTTTTTTGTTGATTTGGAAAGCACCTCAATAATTATAGCAGGGTTTAAAACATTATAATCATCATTGTCGAGTGTAATTATTTCGCCGCAAATAATGGAAATATCAGGATAGGTAAAGAGTGTGTTAACCTCAATATGAATGCGCAAATCACTTCCAAAGGGCTTGCATAACTTCCCTTTTAATTTTTGTTTTAATACAGTTAAAATGTTATCACTGATCATCACATGCGGAACTTTTGCTCCTGACATAGCAAATATTTCCCCCTTGTAATATTCATGTTTTTCCATTGAAGCATTTTCCATCTCAAGATATTCTTCAATAGAAATTTTCTGGTTGCTGTATGCAACAGCCGGTTCTCTTACTTCCATTAAATGAAATTACAAAAATTTCCTTCCTGCTTCAGTATTTAAGGTGTTGCCACTTTCAAATATTACTCAGCAGGCCTTTGTTGAAGAACAATAATATCCCCGGGAAAGAAACTGCGCATTGAGACGGTCTCTTTTTCCTGCATTGCTACTAAGTCAATTATACTTTAGAGAGGGCTTATTGAATATTTGGGAATACTGGCGCACCTGACAATTACAGTGGAATGTCGTATATCTGTTATATCTACATCGTAAATCCCCTATTCTAAATACTTCTTTTCGAGTCAAAATTTTCCAACTCCTTCGAAACAGCATTTAAGAAAGTAGAACCCAATGCGCCATCGATGATACGATGGTCGTAGCTCAAAGAAATATACATCATATGGCGGATAGCGATGCTGTCTCCTTGCGGAGTTTCAATAACCATAGGGCGCTTCTTAATAGCTCCTACGGCCATGATGGCTACTTGAGGCTGATTTATGATAGGTGTTCCCATTATACTTCCAAAGGTCCCGACATTGGTGATTGTAAATGTTCCACCTGCTGTATCATCGGGCTTAAGCTTATTGTTACGTGCTGCATCGGCGAGGCTGTTTACCTGTTTTGTGAGGCCTGTGAGGTTTAGTTGCCCTGCGCTCTTGATTACAGGTACAATTAAATTTCCATTCTGAAGTGCGGTTGCCATGCCGATATTTATATCCTTTTTTATGATGATGCGGTCAACATCCACACTGCTGTTTATCAGCGGATATTTTTTGATACACTTCACAATCGCTTCTATAAATAAAGGAGTAAAAGTGATTTTTTCGCCTTCCTGTTTTTCAAAATCTTTTTTTATTTTTTCACGCCATTGCACAAGGTTGGTTACATCACACTCGGCAAAGCTTGTTACATGCGCACTGATGTTTTTGCTATCCACCATGTGTTTTGCAATCATCTTCCGCATGCGGTCCATTTCAATTATTTCCACATTGCCGGTAAACACGGCGGGTGTACTGTATTCCTGTTTTGATACCGGTTCCGGCACATTCTGAACTCTCCCTTCTACAGATGCCGATGATGTCTTCTGAACCGGCTTTTCTGGTGCATCTTTCCGGTTTTCAAGATAGGTCATGATGTCTTTTTTGCTCACTCGTCCGTCCTGCCCGGTACCTTCCATATTCTCTAATTCGCTCATGGAAATACCTTCACTTGCAGCAATATTTAACACCAACGGCGAATAAAAACGTATCCCCGAATTTGTATTAGCAGACTTTGATTTTTCAGATGGTTGATAAGGAACTTCTTCTATAAGGCTTGCTTCTTCGTAAGGTTCACGTTTATACGAAGATGATATGTCCACGGTTGATTTATTTTCAGAAGCGTTACCATTAGTATTTATCCTGGCGATCACACTTCCGATAGGTACAACATCATTTTCATTGAAAAGTATTTCAGAAATAATTCCTTCTGCTGTTGAGGGCACTTCGCTGTCAACCTTATCAGTAGCAATTTCCAGCACTGTCTCATCATTTTCAACTTTGTCGCCGGGCTTTTTGTGCCACTTAAGAATTGTCGCTTCCATGATGCTCTCCCCCAACTTAGGCATTACCAAATCTACCATGCTCATACAATTATTTTAGATTTATCTACAATCAATATGCGCCAAAATTAAGTAAAATCAATAAGTTACCCGTAAGTATTAGCAAAGTACTTTTTGATCAAAGAAGTGCAGATTTTCTAATCAAAAACCTATAAGATCAATTGCTGATTTACAACACACAGCATTTAAACGCAATAATAGATTTAATCTTTCTGATAAGATTCTACAATAAATTTTCTCAGGAAATTAAGCGCCATCATGCTGGCTACCTCGATATTTCTTTCCCGTTTAAAAAGAAGATTAAGTTTTTGGCATTGATGATTTTCTGAATTACCAACTGCGATCCATACTGTTCCAACCGGTTTTTCCTCAGAACCGCCGCCCGGCCCCATAATTCCAGAAACGGCAATCCCGTAGTCAGTGTTCATCTTACCCAAAAGCCCTTTCAGCATTTCTGTAACTGTCTCCTCACTCACTGCTCCATAGTTATTTAAAGTTTCTTCACGCACACCCAGCATTTTTTGCTTAACATCATATGAATAGCTTACAATACTTCCCTGGAAATAATCAGAAGATCCGGGGATTGACGTTATAAGATGTGCTATGTATCCGCCCGTACAACTTTCAGCAACAGAAACCGTTTTATTTTTTGACTTCAATAATTTCCCAATAAAAACGGGCATGGAATCATCAACATCTGTAACCATATACTCTTTAACGAGTGATTTCAATTCATTAAAATAACTATCCAGTTTTGCACGTGTCTTTATTTCATCAAAGCCGGAAGTCGATAATCGCAACCTCACCATTCCATAGTTCGGCAGGTATGCAAGTCTTATTTCGGCAGGCAAAGAATATTCAAATTCTTTTATAATCTCAGCAAGAGCGGATTCGCCAATACCCGCCGTAAGGATAGTACTATGAATAATGTATGGGAGTTCATATTTATTCTTCAACATGGGAATCACCGAATTCTCCACCATGCCTTTCATCTCATAAGGCACGCCAGGCATGCTTATAAAAATGGTTTCGTTTTTATGAAAGATCATTCCCGGCGCAGAGCCTCTTTTATTTTGAATGACTTCACAAACATCAGGCACTTCTGCCTGGTTTAAATTAACCTGGCTCGCAGGCCGTTTGAATACTTTTTCAAACAAGTATTTTACATTTTCCAACGCCTGTTCATTAACAATCATTTTTCCTCCAAAATATTCGTTAAGTGCGGGCTTTGTTATGTCATCGGATGTGGGGCCGAGTCCCCCTGTTATCAAGATAATATCAGTGTCTCTGCTTTCGATATCCAAAGCATCTTTAATTTCCTGAGAGCTATCTCCTACGGCTACACGTTTTCTTAACGCGATCCCATTTTTATTCAACTCCTGTGCGATCCACGCACTGTTGGTATCAATTACCTGTCCTATCAGCAATTCGTCGCCGATAGTAATAATTGTTGCGTACACATTTTTCATCCCGCGAAATTAAGCGGTAAAAAAAATTAAAAAATTTTTTTTACCGCTGCTTTCGTTTTATTTAATCAGAATTAATCTATTAGTTTTGAAGACAATCGTTCTATATTGAAAAAAATATTTCTCGTCATTTCGCTGCTCGCTTTTTTGCAATTGAATGCGCAAATGTTACATACAAAATTCAATGCAGCTTTTAAAAAATTCCAGGAAGACCGCTCGTTCAATCATGCTACTATAAGCTTGTATGTTATAAATTCTGCCACAGGCAAAGCAATTACCAGCCAAAATATCCAGGTAGGAATGGCGCCGGCAAGCTGCCAAAAAGTTATCACAGCATCCACTGCTTTTGAGCTTCTTGGGCACGACTTTACTTACAAGACAACCCTGGCTTACAATGGTGAAATCAAAAATGGAATGCTTGACGGCAATATTGTTGTAGCTGGTGAAGGTGACCCAACTCTTGGGAGCTGGCGATACGACGCTGCCAATGAAGAAAACACCATCTCAAATTTTAAGCAGGCAATATTGGGTCAAGGAATAAACGACATTAGCGGCCATGTGGTTGCCGATGAAACTAAATGGGAAGGCGAGGTAACCCCCGATGGCTGGATATGGCAGGATATAGGAAGCTATTATGGAGCAGGCGCAAGAGCGATCAATTGGCACGAGAACCAATATGATCTGTTTTTAAAATCAGGAAGAAAAATTGGCGATAGCGTGGAAATTGTCACAACAGACCCTTCTACAGTAATGGGTCTTAATCTTAAATCCTTAGCTACCTCCGCGCAAAGAGGCAGCGGCGATAATGCATACATTTATTTTCCTCTCGACCAGGAAAATGGTTTTGTAAGAGGCACTATACCTGTGAATGAAAACAAATTCAGTATTGCAGGAGCTACACCTCACCCCGCAAAACAACTTGCTGCCACTCTTGAAGCCGCCTTAAAAAATAAATCTTTAGAAGATGTATTAAGTGACAACAGCGTTTTAGATAATATCGATTCAGCGCATGTGTTTTATGCCTACCATTCACTGCCACTGGATAGCATTGTTTATTGGTTTCTAAAACGAAGCGTAAATCTCTATGGCGAGGCTCTGTTAAAAACCATGGGATACGAACGCACAAAATCCGGTTCGGCTGACAGTGGTGTAAGTGTTGTAAAAAATTTCTGGAAAGAAAAAGGTATCGAATCTTCAGCTTTAAATATTATAGATGGCAGCGGCCTTTCTCCGGGCAACCGGGTAACTACTGCATCGCTGGTAACCGTGCTGCAGTATGCAAAAAAACAGCCATGGTTTCCTTCCTTCTACAATGCGTTACCGGAAATAAACAGCATTAAAATGAAGAGCGGCTCTATCGGGGGAGTTGTATCTTACACAGGATTTATTAAAAGTAAAACGGGTGAAGACTACACGTTTGCTTTTATCATCAACAACTACGATGGAAGTGCAAATGATGTAAGAAAAAAAATGTGGCGGCTTCTCGATTTGCTTAAATAATTGAAAATAAATTGCTGAATCTTCTCTAAAAATTAATATTATGAAAGAACAAAATTTCAAAAATCATTCACGAATGGTTCCCATGTTTCACTACGTATTATTTCTAATAATAACAGTTTGTTTAATATTCTCCGTATGGAACCTATATCGTGCATACGAGCATCATTCCGGAAGGATTGTTGCTGCGGTATTGGTTGGATTGTGTGTAAGTTTTGTGCTTCTTGCATGGTACGCACGGGCATTCCCGATTGCAGCACAGGACCGTGCAATACGTGCCGAAGAAAACCTCAGGCATCTTGCTCTCACAGGCAAACTCCTCGATAGTAATCTCACCATGCCACAGGTAATTGCATTGCGTTTCGCAGAAGATACTGAGTTTGTTCTGCTTGCTGAGAAGGCAGTGAAAGAAAACATGAAACCCGTGGACATAAAAAAATCTATCATGAACTGGCGGGCAGATCATCACAGGGTATAGTTAAAGACAATCCTCACAATTATTTTCAGCTTACTTCGCGAAATACCTTTTCCTCTTTTGCAATAGCCAAAGTGAAATCATAAGCCATATTACACTCAGGCAAAGTCCTGCGATCACATCGCTGGGAAAGTGTACCCTCAGATATACCCGGCTAAAGGCGATAGCAGTGGCAAAAATAAAAAGAAGTATGGTTGTGGTTATTTTCCAGGCGGCTTGAATTTTCGTTTGCCAAATAAGAAATATAATTAATCCAAAAAAAGTGTATGAAGAAAATGAATGCCCGCTGGGATAGCTGAATCCGGTTACATTTTTTATCAAAGGATCGAGCGGGCGTACACGCCTGAATGTATTTTTAAGAATATCTAAAATGGCAGTAGTTGTGAGCCCGACTACAAGTACGTCAATAGCCAGGTTCCAGGATTTTTTTATCAATAAAATCAAAATCAAAATTGAGTAGGCAGGGAATAAAAATGCGGAAGACCCAAAGAAAGTCACTATTTCAAAAAAACTAGTTGCTGGCGGTGACTGTATTGATGATACTGCATTGAAAATAGCTGCATCAAATCCACCTTCATGTTCAAGAACAATTTCGTCGGTAATGGTCGCGAATACAGCAAGTGTGATAAGGAATAAGATTATTGCAACGACAGCCCGCAGCGTAAGCTTTTTTGCGGTCGGTTCTTTGCGTCCTGAATTTTTCAGATTAAAAATTTATGGCTTAAAAATAAATTATTATTACCGCACAAGTTATTCAATTGGCAATATTTTTTCAGTTCGCAGATAACCACATCAAACAAATTTTGGAAGAACTCATTTGCAATCTTATTTTTGCGCCGGAGAGTTGGCAGAGCGGTCGATTGCGGCAGTCTTGAAAACTGTTGAGGTGAAAGCCTCCTGGGGTTCGAATCCCTAACTCTCCGCGTTAATCAATACTAAATCAAGCTAAAAGCCTGCAAACACTATGTTTACGGGCTTTTTTCATTCTGGGAGATCAACAAAACTAACAATGAGTAACAAAAAAAAGGTGAGTGATTCGGTGAGTCGTCTCTTCCTTAAACGTGACTCACCAGAAATGATATAACTATTTGTATATCAACATGTTCATTTAATGAATATCTTGTTTGCTTGAAAATGCAATGCTAATTTTGTCACTTTAAATGATTAAATCATGAAAACAAATTTTAGCATGCTTTTTTATACGAAAAAGCAAAGAAATTACACGTCGGGCCTTGCTCCCATTTACTTAAGAATTACTGTAGATGGTAAACGTTCTGAAGTGACGACCGGTAGAGAATGTGATCCTGAAAAATGGAATAACAAATCCGGCCGTGCTATTGGTAGTAAGGAAGAAGTTAGAAGTTTTAACGCGTTCCTTGATAATCTGCAGGCCAAGGTTTATGAAGCCCATCGTTACCTTTCCGAAAATGAAAAACTGATTACATCTGAAACATTAAAGAACCGAATGCTTGGAAAAGTAGAAAAGGCCCGTATGCTTATTGACATATTCAGAGATCATAATAATAAAATGGTCGCATTGGTAGGTAAGGATTTTGCAGATGGAACCTTGGAAAGATATAAAACCTCCTTGAGTCATACACAGGAATTTCTACATTCTCGATACAATATTTCCGATATTGATATAAAGAAGATTGATCACTCTTTTATTGCTGAATATGATTTCTTTTTAAGAAGCACTCACAACTGTGCTAACAATACTGCAGTTAAATACATAAGTAACTTCGGTAAAATAATCCGGATATGTTTATCTAATGGCTGGATTACAGTCGATCCTTTTGCAAACTATAAAGGAAAAATTAAAACAGTAGACAGGGTTTACCTTTCTGCGGAAGAATTGCAAATGATGGCAGATAAACAATTTGATATCGAACGTTTGGGCCAGGTACGTGATGTATTTTTATTCTGTTGCTTTACCGGCCTGGCTTACGTGGATATTAAAAAACTAAAAACTTCACAAATAAAAAAAGGCTTAGACGGCGAGCAATGGATATTTATTAACCGGCAGAAAACTGATTCCAGATCTGCTATTCCATTATTACCAACGGCAGTCAAATTAATCGAAAAATATTCCAAACATCCTCTTTGTGTAAATAGGGATACGCCTCTGCCGGTACCAAGTAATCAAAAGATGAATGGATATTTAAAAGAGATAGCGGATATATGTAGTATAAATAAAACGTTGACTTCGCATATTGCCCGCCACACATTTGCTACAACCGTTACATTAAGTAACGGCGTGCCAATTGAAACAGTATCTAAAATGCTTGGACACTCTTCAATAAGACAGACACAGCATTATGCCAAAATACTGGATTTAAAAGTTAGCGAAGACATGCTTCTATTAAAACAAAAATTAGCGTATCGAAATGCTCAATAGATTTTCTATATCCTTTTCTTCAACTATAAATCATCTTTTAACCTAAGAAACATGAAAACAAATAGTGAAAAACCCGTTGTAAATAATATTGATAATCTCACGAATACCATTACCCAAACAAATACATTCTTTTTAAATAAAGTACAAAAGCAGGTGAACAGTGCCATGACATTGCGTAACTGGATTATTGGCTACTACATTGTGGAGTATGAACAATCGGGTAAAGACAGGGCTGAATATGGCAAACAACTGTTCAAAGCTATTGCCGACAGGATCATAAAAAAGGGTGTAAAATCCATCAGGGAGCGGCACTTGTACCTTTGTAAAGACTTGTATAAAGCCTATCCTCAAATTTTGCGGACAGTGTCCGCAAAATCATACATGGTTGATTTTCACTATCCTGAAATTCTGCGGACAGTGTCCGCAGAATTGAGTCAACCGGACATAAGCCAGGATGATATGAACCTGTTACTTACCCATCTTAGCTTTTCGCATTTTATTGAGCTTTTAAAGGCTGATACCGACACTAAACGTAGGTTTTATGAAGTACAAGCCATTAATAATAATTGGGGCGTAAGAGATTTAAAACGGGCCATCGAAAGCCTCTTGTTTGAGCGTACCGGTCTTAGTAATGTCAAAGAATTACCCCTCCAAAAATTCAATGAACAGGTAGAACTACTACCGGAGAATGTTTTTAAAAACACTTATCTTCTGGAGTTCCTGGGGCTGGAAGATAAAGCAGAATATTCTGAATCTGATTTAGAGGAAAGTATTATTACTCACCTCCAGAATTTTTTATTAGAACTGGGCCGTGGCTTTTGTTTTGAAGCCCGGCAAAAACGTATAACGTTTGATAATACTCATTACAGAATTGACCTTGTGTTTTACCACAGAATTTTAAAAACGCATATACTGCTGGATTTAAAAATTGGAGATTTTGACCACGCCGATGCCGGGCAAATGAATATGTACCTTAATTATTACAAAGAAAACGAAGGGCATACCGGCGATAATTCTCCCATTGGTATTATTTTATGTTCCGGTAAAAATGAAGCATTGGTAAAGTATGCTACCATGGGTTTATCACAACAGGTATTCGTTTCAAAGTATTTAATCAACTTGCCGAGTGTAAAAGAGTTACAAAAAATTATTGAAGATGAAAAAGTAAAAATAAATTGATTAGAAGATGTAGTTGTAAGTCATGATCCAATAACTGTAAGTTGGATATTTGCTTTTCCCTTAAGATAAGAATCCACTACACCCAAAAGACTCAACTGTTCTTTTGTTGGATGGCTACCAGATAACCCGGGCTGAACGATGAAAAGTTCAAATTCAACAGGGTATCCTTTTCTTGCTACTTCTTTAAAAAAACTAATTTTTTCCTTTGAACCAAGTTGTATCCTCGAGCAGGATTTCCCCTTCCTTTTTTTAATTTCTCTTCTTAATAAATGTCCGAAAAACTCTTTAGAGTCTTTAAATTTCCAATTAACAGATTTTAGTGCCTGGCCACATACTTCATATAAATCGTCAATTCGCTGACTAATCTTACCTGATTTTGCAAACTTTAAATGATAGAGTTGAATATTAATAATCTCTTCGTGTTGCTTTATTGTAATTATATCAGCTATCTCACCGCTGTAATCATCATCGTATATTATATCATAGTCCGCTTGTTTTAAATCAGCGATTACTTTGTATTGAATTGAATCAGTTTTTTTAGGTTCAATACCCTGAGATTCCTTACTTAAATCAATGCCTGACCAATCCTGTTGAATTATATTTTCTTTAAGATAACTTGGAATAACATGTTTTAATTCTACATAGTCATTGCCAGTTAAGGAAGACCCATCAACAAACCACCACGTTATTGGGCTTTGGTATAGGAAGTCCTCCAGAACATACTGTTTCTTTCCAATTCTTACAAAGTATCTTTCATTAGCCCCGGCAATTCTTTCAATCTTAAAATCGTCATATTTGTCATTATTAAAAAGCTTCTGCTTAAACTTTATATTTACTTCCGGCGTTACTAACTCAAAAAGTAGTTCTCCATTTTCTGAAGGTTCTATCAATTGCAACTCTGCATTATAGAATTCAGTCTCCAACCTATTAATATCAAAAACAATTCTTACTTCAGGTTGTGCCAAAACTTCTTCACCCCAATCCACCGCAAAAGGTAGAACTACTGGCCTTAGAGATACAGAGTTTGGAATTAGTGTTTCTTTTAAAATTGTATTGGGGTTAATATCATCTCTAATAAGTTTATCTCCCACAGAATGGCACCATTCAATTAGTTCCTGAACATCTCCTGTTCGTCTTGACCAGATGCGTCCTTTGTAAGAACATCCAATAGATATCTTTTCACCTTTTTCATATCCAGAGCCAAACACAAATGCTTTTTCAGCACTTTGCTTATCCGCTAATTCCAATGCTTTTTCTATATCATACCCTGTACGCATACTAAAGGTCATGTTTCTTCCTAAAAATTCCTTTAATCCTACATTTTGTAGGCGAACTCTTTCGATACCATGAAATGCTTTGAATATATTTATCTTATTAATTATCTCAGCCTGTTCTCCAATTATTGCTTTTGCAAGCTCTGGATATAACCCTGCATTATCACTTGCATTAATGAACAATAAATTATTCTTTGTGTCCCAGTGAATCACATAAAGGTTCCAAATGATGTCGTAAATTTCTTTGGAATACCCCCAATCAATTTTATTTTTCTTACCTGTGATAATTATTAAGGTTTTATTTTCTCTATTGATGTCAGAAAATAAATAATCCAATTCATCCACTCTCTGAATTCCTTCTTCAAAATTACACGGGAACCAGTCATTAGTATGATTCTTATAAACAAACGTGCTAAGTGCCGGTGTCAAACTTTGAAATGGAATTTTACTTTCATCAAGCCCAACAAAACCTTTAAGGAAACCAGCAAAATCAATTTCCCTTTTTATCCTGGTAGTGCTAATTCTTGGTAATAATGAATTCCAATCTGCACCAAGAGCATAAAATTCTTCTAACTCAGTCTTAACGTCAGCGTCTTTTAGATTCACAACGATGCTTGCATCTCCTAAATTTTCATCAAATTTTGTTCTTGTAAACCTACCTGCTAACTGAATTGTTATTGGTAAACTTTTTCGGATGTTATGAAATGCTGCTATTTTTAAATTAGGCAAATCAAATCCTTCGCCGAGCATGTCAACGCAAACAATAATCTTTGCTTGCTTACTCAGTATTTTTTCTTTTGCTTCTTCCCGCTGTACTTTAGTCAAACCAGTATGAATAACAACAGGATTAAATTCAGGGTATTTTTCATAAATTTTGAAAACCGCATTTGCTTTATCTTGTGTATTACATCTTGCCATCAAGATATGGTCATAACTCACTAAGTCCTTTCTTAGTCTTTCTATAGCAGCATGTGCTATTACTTCATCTGCTTTGGCATTATCCCACTCATTAACTTGGATTAATTCAATCTTTTTAAAGTATCCATCTTCCTGAGCTTTTTTTAAGGAATAATTAAAAATAAATTTCCCATCTAGGTTCTGTCCATCATTGCGGAAAGGAGTTGCTGTAAATTGAATTACTTTTTCTTTCTTACAAAGATTTCGAAAATGAAGCCAGGTAGGTGCCTTTATATGATGCGCTTCATCGATAAAAATATTGGATACACACTGGCTTAAAGCTGCCTGTAACTCAGCAGTTCCGGCCCTTATCAAATTCATTGTTGTAACAATAACATTGCAATTGTTGGTAAAAGATAATAGTTCTTCTTTTGTTTTGAAATTCTCATAAAGAATTCCGACTATTGGTTTCTTGGCAGTCGAAGCAACTATACCAAACTCTGGTTTTTGGAGGTGCCCAAGTGAAATAAATTTTTGAGAAAGTTGCTCCCTCAAAGGATCTGAAGGAACGATAACTAATAGTTTTTGGCACTGTTGTGCGATTAGCAACGAAAGCATAGTTTCTGTTTTACCTGTACCTGTAGGCATAACAACCGTGGCCATTTCATCATCCACTCTCCAATGTGAAAGCACACTAAATATTCCTGCTATCTGAGGCTTGCGTAAGCCAAGAATACCATTTTTTATATCTTCTTCTTTAAATGAAAATGTATTCTTCCAACTATTTCTTATTTCTTCTGAATCAAAAGTCTCTTGAAGTCCGGGGCATTTGAGCCAAGTGGGAATTAATGAGGCATCAAAGATATTTTCTGGAGTCGGCTTTTTATCAATTTGCAAAACTTTAGAGATGCCTGAAGGATAAGCTTTGTTTTTTTGTGCTATACAAATTACTTCGTTATTCTCATTCTTAATTAACAAATGAAAATTTCCAACTTCAATCGAAGATGATTTAAATTTTCTGCAATCAAAAATATTTTGCTTAATTACATTTTTTCCGAATTTATCAATACGGATTAATTCAGGTAGTAAAATTTGCTTCATTCATTCATCTTAGGTAAAACATATTTGAAGCCCTCTAAATTCTATTTTAGAAGGCTCATTGTTAATGTCAACTTAGAAATAAGAACACAAAAAATTAATGCTTCGTATCCTTTACAGAACTTGGGTCATTTCCAGGAGCTACTGTATCACTGTCACGGATTGGCCCCCCATTTGGCCTGTGAATTCGAACTTCACCACCGCCCTGATTAGCGGAATACTGCTTTGCTAATTTTTCTGCTGCAGACTGCGTGTTTACAATTGCAGATGCTTTCTTGGAATTATCCTTTACAACATTCCAGCCATCTTGGCCTTTTTTGTTTGTTACATGGTAGTTTGCCATAGTATGTATATTTAAAAATTTACGTTAGAAATAGATGTAATTATTACTCCCTGAATTTGAAATGCTCTTTCCAGAATTATAGGCTTATGCTTTGGGTTACTAGACCTGGGAATTAATACTACCACATTCCCTTTATGCTGATACTCTTTCAGTGTAGTATCATCATCAATTAGTGCTACAACATTTTGTCCATTCTCCGCAGCATTTTGCTGTTTTACCAATACTAAATCTCCAGAATTGATACCTGCTTTATCCATAGAATCACCTACAGCACGAAGAAGAAAATACTTTGAACCGGGCTTAACAAGAGAAGTTGAAACTGGAATATATGCCTCAATATTTTCTTCTGCCAGTAAAGGCCCTCCACAAGCCACACTCCCAACTAATGGCAAAGAAATAGTTCTCGCCATATCCACGGTAGATAAATCTTTAATCATTTTATAGCTTCCATCAGCCTTTTTTTCCAAGAAGCCAGTCTGCTCTAACTCATTCATTAGTAACATAGCTGACCTAGGGGATTTATACTCCATCTTTGTCATTAAATCTCTGACAGAAGGAATTCGCCCATTTTGCATAGCCCAGCTACGTATATGTTTTAAAGCTTCCCGTGCTTTTATTGATAGACTTTCTGCTCCCATAATACAAGGTGTATAATGCTGTATAAAAATACGGAAATTTTAAACGAATCAAGGAAAATATTAACGCTGTTGATAATATGTGGATTTATGGAATCAAAATACGTTGGAGCTAATCAATTTTGCATTGCCTTCAATCTCTCCACCTCTTCCCCAATCAACCGCTTCACTTCCATCTTCACCTGGTAGTAATTATCAAGCACCTGCTGCTGGGTAACATTTGACACAACAGGAATCTCTTTATACCTGCTTACTTCCTCATTTAATTTATCAGCATCATTTATAATTTCTGCATGAAACATTTTAAGTTTTATTTTTTCATCCGGGTTGTCAGCGACAAGCCCAACAAACTCACCGGAAGAAAGGGCAGCAATTTTACTTGCTGGTATAGCACTGTCTAATTGTTTGGAATGACTGATCGAAGTATCCGTTCGGTTTACGGAAACACTCTGCCTGTCCTGCATTATTTTTCCGAAACGTTCCGATAACAACTTTGATGTTTCTCCCATCACCTGGCCGCTGATAATATTGCCGGTGATGTTTACAATTACATCAGCCTGTTCTTTTCCATAATCTTTTTTCAACTGGCTAAAATCCTGCATGGCTAAAGTAGTGGCAACTTTATTGCTTCTGGCGGTTGCAATCAGGCTGTCCATATTGTTGAAATAAATGGTTGGGAATTCATCAAACACCAAACTGCATTTCAACATGCCTTTTTTATTTACCTGCCGCACTAACCTTGAAATGTACAGGGACAACACTGCGCCATAAATTTGTTGCTTCTCCGGGTTGTTGCCTACGCAAACTATTTTCGGATGCTTTGGATTGTTGATGTCCAGTGTAAAATCATTGCCTGATAAAACCCAATACAATTGTGGTGAAGCCAATCGTGCCATCCCTATCTTAGCAGAGGCTACCTGGCCTTCTAATTGCTCCATAGCATCATTCTGGTAGGCAGTCATAAAAGGGTTTACTAATACTTCAATTTCAGGCTGGGTATTTAGTACCGGAAACAGTTCTTCATAATCAAATTGCATCAGTTCTATCACATGCGGCAATGTGCAATATTTTCCGTCTGCATATTTTCTTAAAAACCAAATGATGGCG
>JBBSBD010000012.1:0-50243 GCA_038251675.1 Chitinophagales bacterium
GATCTATATGTAAACCTTAGGCCGGTAAGATATTTTGAAGGCGTACCGTCCCCGATGTGGCACCCTGAAAAAGTAAACATGGTAATCTTCAGGGAGAATACGGAAGACATTTATGCAGGGATAGAGTTTATGACAGGAACACCTGATGCAAAAAAATTATTGAAGTTTCTGCAGGAAGAATTGAGTATAAAAAAGATCCGTTTTCCGGATACCTCATCATTCGGAATAAAACCGGTGAGTAAAGAAGGATCTGAAAGATTGATACGTGCTGCAATAGAATATGCGATCACCAATAGATTGCCTTCAGTAACATTTGTACACAAGGGTAATATTATGAAATTCACCGAGGGTGCATTTAAGAACTGGGGTTATGAATTAGCTGTTCGTGAATTTGCAAATGATGTTTACACCTGGAACCAATGGGAGGCTACCAAAAAAGAAAGTGGCGAAGCAGTCGCCAATGAAGAAATGCGGATTGCAGAAATTGGTGGAAAAATTATTATCAAGGATGCGATTGCTGATAATTTTTTGCAACAAGCTTTACTGGCGCCGCAGAATTATTCTGTTATTGCGACCTTAAATTTAAATGGTGATTACATCAGTGATGCGCTGGCGGCGCAAGTGGGGGGAATAGGTATTGCGCCGGGAGCGAACATTAACTTTCTTACGGGCCACGCCGTGTTTGAAGCAACTCATGGCACCGCTCCCCGATTTGCAAATACCAATACAATGAACCCCTCTTCAGTAATATTAAGTGGCGTAATGATGCTTGACTATATGAACTGGAAAGAAGCCGGAGAACTTATAACTAACGGAATCGGAAAAACGATAAGAAATAAAAAAGTAACGATAGATTTTTATAATCTTATGAAGGACGCAACGCTTTTAAAAACGAGCGAATTTGCTGATGAAATAATAAAGAATTTGTAAGTGCCGGAGGATGGATACTGGATACTGACGGATGCTGGATACCAGCTACCGGATGGACCAAATAAGATGTAGTTTATGAGTTATAAGAATCTTGAAATCTGGAAATTAGCAAGATAGGTTATTATTGAAATTCACAAAATGTCTTTGACGCTTCCAAAATTTGAGCAATTTGAAGAGGCACAACAAATAAGAAGGTCAAGTAAAGGAGTAAGAAGTTGCATTGTTGAAGGTTACGGTAGAAGAAGATATAAGGCTGATTTTATTAAATTTATCGTGTATTCCCTTGCTTCCAATGATGAAACATTGGACCATCTTGAAACACTTTTTGAAACAGAATCAATGAAAGATGAAAATATTTATATTGCACTCCATCAAAAAATCGAATTGTTAGGGAAGAAAATAAATAATTTTTTACAAGCAGTTGAAAAGGGGCACAATGAAAGTAAAACGTAATCAAGTATCAAGTATCGGGCATCCAGCATCCAGCATCAAACCCACTAAATACATAAAATCAACAAATGACAAAAATTAAAGTAGCAAATCCTGTTGTAGAACTAGACGGAGATGAAATGACAAGAATCATCTGGAAATTTATTAAGGACAAATTGATATTACCTTACCTGGATGTTGACATAAAATATTTTGACCTTGGTATGGAAAGTCGTGATAAAACAGATGACCAGGTAACTGTGGATGCTGCCAATGCTATAAAGAAATATGGAGTAGGAATTAAATGTGCTACCATTACTCCGGATGAGCAACGGGTGGAAGAATTTAAGTTGAAACAAATGTGGAAGAGCCCCAATGGAACGATCAGAAATATTCTTGACGGTACCGTTTTTCGTGAACCAATTGTAATCAAAAATATCCCGCGGCTTGTAACCAACTGGACAGCTCCCATTATTGTTGGCCGCCACGCTTTCGGTGATCAATATCGCGCAACTGATACTGTTATTAAGGGTAAAGGAAAACTTACCATGACTTTTACCCCGGAAGATGGAGGAACGCCTCAAACATTTGAAGTATATAATTTTAAAGGCGATGGCGTTGCTATGAGCATGTACAATACGGATGAAAGTATTTCAGGATTTGCAAGAAGCTGTTTTAATATGGCGCTCAGCAAAAAATGGCCTTTATATCTTTCTACAAAAAATACGATCCTGAAAAAATACGATGGCCGGTTCAAAGATATTTTTCAGGACATTTATGAGAAAGAATTTAAATCAAAGTTTCAGGAGGCCAATATTGTTTACGAGCATCGTCTTATTGACGATATGGTAGCAAGTGCTTTAAAATGGAATGGCAATTTTGTATGGGCTTGTAAAAATTATGACGGAGATGTTCAGAGTGATACCGTTGCACAAGGATTCGGCTCACTCGGTCTTATGACTTCTGTTTTAATTACACCTGATGGAAAAACTATGGAAGCTGAAGCGGCTCATGGAACTGTGACGAGGCATTTTCGGGAACATGAAAAGGGAAATCCTACATCGACAAATCCTATAGCATCAATTTTTGCCTGGACCAGGGGGCTTGCTTTTCGCGGTAAAGTTGATAATAACGAACACTTAATAAAGTTCTGCCATGCCCTCGAAGAGGTTTGCATAGAAACAGTTGAGAGTGGTAAAATGACCAAAGATCTCGCCGTATGCATAAGTGGTAATAAAGTCTCGCATGGTGCAAACTACCTCTACACAGAGGAATTTTTGGAGGCAATTAATGAAAACCTGCGCAAAAAGCTTGGTGATTAAAATTCTCATGCTTAGCCGCTAAATTTTTCGGTCTAAAATTTGCACATAACCGGCATTCCTTCTAACGATTGACGATAAAGCGTGCATATTTGGTTTCCTTTCTTAAACTTTATTTCAAATAGATATTTATTAATGATGAAGTAATACAGTTGTTTATTAAATTTGAAATATATTTAAGGTATACATTATTCTAATTGAGCCTTTCAGATACGAATAGAATACAACTGACGTTAGGAATAGGATTGTATGATGAAACGCTAAAAGAGCTTTGAGGCAATTTAAAACCTGCAACCGCAGCAAGGCAGTTTTATAATGTCTAAAAGGTAATTTTAATTGAAACCATTGTTTATTCTCTGTATTAAGAAAAACCAATACTATGTCAAGAATCCTTGTAGTTGATGATGATACGGATATATTATCAGTCATGGAAATACTCCTTACTATGAAAGGATTTGAAGTAGAAGTAACTGCCAAGGGGGAAAATACACTTCCTAAAATAAACACTTTCAAGCCCGACCTTATTCTACTTGATGTTTTAATTTCTGGCCATGATGGCCGCACTATCTGCAAGCAATTGAAATCAAATGAAGCAACAAAGCATATACCAGTAATTATGTTCTCTGCTCACCCGGGCGCTGCCGCTACTATAGCCGACTATGGTGCTGATGATTTTATTGCCAAACCATTTGATGTGAATAATCTTATTCAAAAAGTAAACACCCAACTTACTGTGAGGAACGTTTAATGGAAAAATCTTCCGGTTTCCATCAGTCTCTGTTTCCATCCCCTTGTAAAAGAGTAACCAATAATAATAGAAGTAGTGCTCCCCCTAAGATCCAAAGCCACGGCTCCGTATACCATGTCTTGCTTACTTTGGTAATATGTTCATTTACTGTTTTACTGTTATCCTGCCCCAAAATTGCTGTCGAAAAAAAGTTGATACAAAGCAGGGTTACGAGCCTGTAAATATTTCTTTTGAACAGATAGATTTTCATACTTTTTATTTTAAACGACTAAGCCTTCGGGCCTTAGTTGGCAGGTTTAAACAAAGCGCAAATATTCCAAAAACATCTGTTAATGAAATAAAATGAATTCAATACTTAAAATTCAATAGTAGTTTTAATGAAATAAAATTCCATAGACAATTTATCTCTTTATAAATTAAGGCAGAACGAAAATTATTTATGTACACTTTGTATATTGTAATAATAATTCGGGGATAATAAATAGTAATCTCACAAACTTCTGCATCGTATTTAATATTTTAAATAAATGAAATTGACACTTCCGCTTCTTGTTGGCAAACATCGTTCGATTAAACTTTTGACGATCGTGTTGTCTTTGGTAATATTCCAGGCATGTAACAAAGAAAAAAAATGGATTGAAGTTGATCCTTCCTTTAGCCAGTATATTGATGCATACACTTCAGGCATCGTCTCAAAAACCGCGGCGATCAGGGTTCAGTTATCTGCTGACGCATCAACTACACATCCAATTGGCGAAGTAGTTGATAAAGATCTTTTCAGTTTTTCCCCATCGGTAAAAGGAAAGGCAGTGTGGCTTGATGCGCGGACAATTGAATTTCAACCGGCAGAAAATCTTACTCCTGACAAATTATATAAGGTAACATTTCAATTGGGTAAGGTAACCCAGGTCCCTTCAAAATACCAGGAATTTACTTTCAATATTCAAACGGTAAAACCCTCATTTAAGGTATATGATTTCGGATTAAGGAGCAGCGGACAAAAGGACAAGATGGCGTTGATAGGAGAAATTGAAACTGCCGATGCAGAGGACGGCGCTTCTGTTGAAAAATTATTAACTGCAACAGAGAATAACAAAGCGTTGCAAATAAGCTGGCAGCATAACGGTGTAGATAAAACGCACAATTTTACGGTAAAAGATATTGTACGCGGAAGTGCTGCCCAACAACTTCAGCTCAACTGGAACGGCAAGCCATTGAATATTGATATTACAGGCAGCAAAGCTCTGGAAGTGCCTGCCATAGGCGATTTTAAGGTGATGACCGTAATGGCAATGAATGATGCTGAACAGTATGCGTCCATTCAATTTAGCGATCCCATTGCATTAGGACAAGAGCTAACCGGGCTTATCAACATAAGTAATCAATCTGATATCACTTATAGCATCAACGGTAGTGAAGTGAAGCTGTACACCGGTGATAAACTGGATGGTGATTATACAATAAATGTAAATCCGGGGATTAAAAACGCATGGGGTGATACGTTGCAAAAAGGATATACTTCAAATGTATTTTTTGAAAACAGGATGCCGTCTGTTAAAATCCAGGGACGCGGAAACATCCTGCCTAACACCGGCCGCCTTGTATTGCCTTTTGAAGCAATTAATTTAAATGCAGTTGACATAAGCATTATAAAAATTTATGAAAATAATATCCCGCAGTTTTTGCAAGGCAACGACCTGGGAGGTGATGGTGATTTGCGTCGTGTGGGAATTCCAATCGTGCAGAAGACATTAAGGCTTGATGATGATAAAACATTAGACCTCCACAAAAAGCAAAGATTTTCACTTGACATTGATAAGTTTTTGAAAACAGAATCCGGCGCGATATACAGGGTTACTATTGGCTTTAGGCCCGATTATTCATTATACACTTGCCATACTTCCGATTCTTCCGCAGAGGAAAATGATGATGAAGAAAATTATTATGGTGATGAAGAATACACTGAATCGCAAAATACAGTTGATGATAATGATGAGTTCTGGAAGAGATATGATAATTACTATCCTTATGGTTACAGTTGGCAGCAGCGGGAAAATCCATGCAAAACCTCTTACTACAACAAGGATAGATGGGCGACCCGAAACATTATCGCCTCCGGCATCGGGCTTACTGCAAAGCGGGGTGGAAATAATACAATAACCATTGCTGTTTCTGATATTTTAACCACGCAACCAATACCTAATATTGAGTTACAGGTGCTCGATTACCAGCAACAGGTAGTTGCCAAAGCGAATAGCGATAATGACGGCTTTGCAACTTTCAACCTTAAAAGCAAGCCATATCTCGTGATTGCAAAAAGGGGCGATGAAAAAGGTTATCTGAAAGTGGATGATGGCAGCAGCCTGCCTCTTAGCCGTTTTGATATTTCGGGCGAAGAAGTAAAAAACGGAATCAAAGGTTTCATTTTTGGTGAAAGAGGTGTATGGCGGCCGGGCGATTCATTGTATATAAATTGTATTATAGAAGATAAGGAAAGTAAACTTCCCGAAGGGCATCCTGTTGAATTGGATCTCTTTACCCCGCAGGGGCAATTGTATAAAAAGCTTGTTCAAACAAATGCAAATGATGGCTTCAATGTTTTCAAAACAGCCACCGAACAAAATGCAGTTACCGGCAACTGGCTTGCGAAAGTAAAAGTAGGTGGCGTCACTTTTGAGAAAAGAATTAAAATAGAAACGGTGATGCCCAACCGGCTTAAGGTGGATCTTGATTTTGGAAAAGATCCTTTACTTGGTAAAAGTGTTTCTAATACAGGCGAACTGTCGGCGAGATGGTTATTTGGCGCTACGGCGAAAAATTTGAAGGCAAAAATTGATGCCTCTCTATATGCGAGGAAAACAGCCTTCCCGAAATTCACGGGTTATACTTTTGACGATCCTACTACTAACTACACAACCCAAACCAAAACAATTTTTGATGGTGAATTAAATGAGGAAGGAAAGGCAACTGTAAAACCGGATTTCGAAACCGATGACAATGCGCCGGGCATGTTGAGTGCAAATCTCTTTGTAAAAGTATTTGAGCCCGGTGGCAGTTTTAGTATAGACAACGTGACCGTTCCATACAGCCCTTATACAAGTTATACCGGCATTAAAATGCCGGAAGGTGAGAAACCGTGGGGCTTTTTATTGACAGGTAAAACCCATACGGTACAAATTGTGAATGTAGATAATCACGGAGCATTGCTCACCGGAAACCAGGACGTGGAAGTGCAATTTTATAAAATTCAATGGCGCTGGTGGTGGGACAACAGCGGCGATAACCTCAGCAATTTTACACAGGACAAGTACAATAAATTAATAAAAACAGAAACGGTTCATTTAAATAACGGCGCCGGAAAATGGAGTTTCAATGTGGGTAACAATGAATGGGGAAGATACCTTGTACTGGTGAAAGATATGAAGAGCGGGCATAAAACAGGAGATGTTGTGTACATAGATGAACCCGGATGGCAAAGCCGTGATAATATGGATGACCCCACCGCGGCTTCCATGCTTTCGTTTACTGCTGATAAAGAAAAATACAATGCAGGTGACGATGTTACGCTAACGATACCAAGCAGCAAAGGAGGCCGTGCGCTTATCAGCATAGAATCCGGCAGCAAAGTATTGAGAACTTTTTGGCAGGAAACCGACCAGGGGCAGACGATTGTAAAATTTAAAGCAGAAAAAGAAATGGCTCCAAACATCTATGTGAACGTAAGCCTGCTGCAGCCGCATGCACAAACAATTAATGACTTGCCCATAAGAATGTATGGAGTGCTTCCCATATTTGTCGAAGACAAAAACACCATATTGAAACCCGTAATAAGTATGGCCAATACCATTCGGCCAGAGCAACAGTCAACCATATCCGTTAGCGAGCAGAATGGAAAAGAAATGACTTATGCGATTGCTATAGTTGATGAAGGATTACTTGACCTTACCCGGTTTAAAACTCCTGATCCACACGATTATTTTTATGCACGGGAAGCGCTCGGAGTTAAGACATGGGATCTGTATGATTATGTGATCGGGGCGTGGGGCAGCAATCTTGAGCGCATCCTTACCATTGGCGGCGACCAGGACCAGGGTGGGCCTGTACAGCCAAAGCAAGCCAATCGCTTCAAGCCTGTGGTAAAATACCTTGGCCCTTTTCATTTGAGCAAAGGAGAGAAAGCGTCACACAATTTTACACTGCCTCAATATATAGGATCAGTAAGAGCGATGGTAATTGCGGCTAACGATGGCAGTTACGGCAGCGCGGAAAAAGCGGTAGCGGTAAAAAAGCCGCTTATGCTTTTAGCAACCTTGCCAAGAGTATTGGGCCCTGCTGAAACCATTAAAATTCCGGTGACGGTTTTTGCAATGGAAAATAATATTAAGAATGTAAATGTTTCACTCCAGGCAAATCCATATTTGGAGATAACGGGGCAAAGTTCGCAGGTTGTAAATTTTAGTGAGCCGGGAGAGCAGATCATTTACTTTGACGTGAAAGTAAAACCAGATGTTGGAATAGGAAAAGTGAAACTCACCGCATCAAGCGGAAAAGAAAAAGCAGACTATGATGTAGAGCTTGATATAAGAAATCCCAATCCGTATATTACCAACGTAAGTTCACAGATTCTTTCAGGCGGGCAGCAATGGACTACTGCCGCAACCGCTATCGGCGCTGTATCTACCAGCAAAGCAGTTCTTGAATTATCCAGCATTCCTTCCATGAATCTGGAGAAGCGGCTTGATTATTTGATCAGGTATCCGCATGGGTGTATTGAGCAAACGACTTCCGGGGTTTTTCCGCAGTTGGTATTAAATCAACTGACTGAACTTTCTGATTACCGGAAAGCACAGGTAGAAAAAAATATAAAGGCAGGCATCTCCGCCATACAAACTTTTCAGCGAAACGATGGCGGATTCAGCTACTGGCCTGGCGGGCCGCAAAGCGATGAATGGGGTACTAACTATGCCGGTAATTTTTTACTCGAAGCGCAGGATAGAGGATATACGGTGAGTGAACAGTTGTTGCAGCAATGGAAATTGTTCCAGAGAAGCAAAGCGAATGCATGGGTGCCGACGACCACCAATTTTTATGGCGGAGATCTCACGCAAGCATACCGGCTTTATCTTCTCGCATTGGCAAAGTCGCCGGAGCTTGGAGCTATGAACCGTCTCAAAGAATTTAAATATATTTCACCGGAAGCTAAATGGAGACTGGCTGCTGCCTATAAACTTACCGGGCAGGACAATACTGCCTTGCAATTGATAAGCGGCTTGCCCACAACTTTCAATACCAATCATACGCCGGGTTATACTTATGGCTCCGATACAAGGGACGAAGCGATGGTTTTAGAAACACTAACGCTATTGGGCAGGCGTACTTTAGCGGCAGACCTCGTCAATCACCTTGCCGCAAAGCTTTCGGATGATAACTGGTACAGCACACAAACGACCGCTTATTCTTTAATTGCTATTGCAAAATTTTGCGGCAAAAACCCTTCGGGCTCAAAAATTATTGCTTCAGGTACGGCGAATGGAAAAGCGATCAGCGTCAATTCATCTTCTTATGTATGGCAATTGCCGCTTGACTTAAGCAAAGGAACTTCGAATGTATCGCTGAGTAACAAAGGCAACAATGTACTCTATGCAAGAATTATTTCCGAAGGCCAACCACTGACAGGTGAGAATTTGCAGGTGCAAAACAACCCGGCAATCCTTGGTTTAACGGTTACCTACCTCAACAGGAACCTGCAACCTATTGATGTTTCCAAAATTACCCAGGGAACTGATTTTATTTCAAAAGTAACGGTAAGAAACCCGGGCAAGCGTGGCTATTACGAACGCATGGCACTTACGCAAATATTCCCTTCCGGCTGGGAGATTTTAAATACACGCCTGCAGGATGGAGAAGGCGCATTCAAATCATCGCCCTACGATTACCAGGACATAAGAGACGACCGGGTTTATACCTATTTTAATATCAATCAAAACGAAACCCTTACTTATTATTTTCAATTGAACGCGGCTTACCTGGGAAGGTATTTTTTACCCGGAACATTCTGTGCAGCGATGTATGATAATTCAATAAGTGCAGGTGTGAATGGGAAGTGGGTGGAGGTGGTGGGGCAGTGAGGGAGAGTAATACCATTGGATGATCCAGAATTGAAAACCTTACAGCAAAATTTCGGAACATGGTTTTAACGACCAGGCAGGAAGACAAATCTACTGTGAAACTATTTCATGGAAATTACTGTGACGGAGGGTTAGGTTTTGTTTTGGGAAAAATATACTGTGCCAGGTAAAACTTTACCATGATCACCTGCCCGCACTAATAAACTTCAAACAAGCTGGTTCGCTAATGCTGATCTTTTTCCCTGTAAATTTCAACAACCCGGTTTTTACATTTCGGCGGAATACATTAACCTCGTTGGTATTTAGATTGCCTACCAGCAAAAATTTTCCGGATGGGTCAATTGCAAAATTGCGGGGCACTGCCCCCAACACCGGTTGACGACCGGCTAAACTAAGCCTCCCTTTTTTAGCGATTGAGTAGATAACAATCTCATTTCTAACTTCCCTGTTCGATGCATATAAAAATTTTCCATCGGCTGAAATATGGATGTCACCTGCTTCAACAATTCCAGTAAAACCATCAGGCAGCATGGTAATGGATTGCTTATATTTTAATGTCCCGTCATGATAAGCAAATGCGTCCACACTACCGCTTATTTCATTTACTACATACACATATTTACCATTGGGATGAAAACAGATATGGCGTGGCCCGCTGCCCGGCACCGATGTTGCATACGTGGGGGTAGCTTCGCTTAGAGGCTTATTCGCACTTTTATCGAAGCGATAAATATAAATGCGGTCGATACCAAGATCTGCGCTTAAAATATAACGGTTATCAGGAGTAAGAAGTGCAGAATGTACATGAGGACCACCCTGGCTTTCTTTATTAATGCTGCTCCCTGTATGTTGTATTGATTGAGTAGTTGCGGCGTCAAGTGAGCCGTCTTTATTTAGGCTCGTTGCGCTCAGGCTACCATTGCCGTAATTCGCCACAAACACATGCGTGGCGGCATCATCAACCGAAATGTAACAAGGCCCTTTGCCTCCGGAAGAAACCTGATTAATAGCCTGTAGCGTTCCGGTTAATCGGTCGAAGCGGTATGCAGTTATCATTCCCGGGCCGCTATTTTTTTCACTCACTGCGAACACTCTATCTCCGTTCTTACTGATGGCAATATAAGACGGGTTTTCAATGTCTCCCATTACAGATCGCAATTGCAAATCGCCCGTTTTCATATTGAAGTCATACACAGCAATTCCCTGGTCTTTCTGTGCCGGTGTATAACTGCCGATGAGCAAATAACAATGGCCTTTAGGTTGGCTATTTGCTTTTGCAAAACAAAAAATAAAAAACAAAATGAACGGCAAAAACTTTGAGTAGGTCATATTGTAAAATGAAAAATCATGCCGTGGGATTATTCTTCCACCGCCCAATTTTCCTTTCTTTTAGTGTGTGTTCATTTATTTCCAACAGTATTTCTCAAAGAAAAATACATTTCCATCATCTTTTATGTAGCCAATGGCGGGCCGCTCGGTATATTAATTGGCTCCCTTGCCCCTTTGGTTTTATTTCGTGTTGCGGTAAAATTCGCGGTGCGGTACTCACCCAGGAAAATAGAACCTTTGATTGTATCGCCCGATAGTTTTCCCGAAAAAAGATAGGTGATATGGTCTCCCGGCCGACGAGCGGCGCTTTTTAATTTAATTTGGTCACCGTCAATCGTACCTGCTATCTCCTGCGCAGAAAAATCTCCCTGGTGTGTTCCTAATATCCAGTTACCGTCCTGCTCAAAGTAGAAGTTGTGTTTGCTGGTGCTGCTGAAGAATTCCATATCTACATCCCAGCGGCCGCCAATATTACCAGCAGGCGCCTTGAGAGTGGTTTCCTTTACCGGCCTTTCTTGTGAAAAAAGTGCAAATATTCTATCCGCAACAATCAGCTCTTCCCCAGCCTGCATTTGGCCAGTGGTAATATCAATGGTGGTAGTAGCACCAGGTTCTTTTTTGTTCTTGCCACCACTCCCAACCGCAATACGGGGAACGGTATGGCCCAATACTTCGGCCAGTTCCTCTCCTGTAAGATTCCATTTTGCAGGGTCCCAGCTAACCACCAGCACGGGGCTGTGGTTAGACAACTCTACCGGCTCGTGAACAGTCGTTTTTACTCCATCAAGCTTGCTTAGTTTTTTCGAAATAATATCCAGCCAGGAAAGCCATTTTTTCCATTCTGCCTCATGGTCCATGGTTACCCATGCTTCCACCGCCGCCAGCATACCAATCATTTCCTCACGCCCGACTTTATTATCCCTGCCGGGGCCATGATGTGGCGAGCTTGCCTGCCAGGCAGACATTAAAATATTTTTATCGCCAAGCAACAGCCCGGCACATTGCGGGCCACAAAGAGCCTTTCCCCCGCTGTAAGCTACAACAGTAGCGCCACGCTGCAGGTGAATGTTAGGTATGGTAAGGTTTTCAGCAGCCGCATCCACGAGTATCGGGATATTCCTGCTTTTTACCAGCGTCGCTATCGCTTCCACTGTAAATGGCCCTTCATCTTCTGACGTGATATAAATCATTGCTGTTTTTGCATTCACTGCATGTTCCAATTCTTCCATATTTTCAACCGTGATAACCTTTACCCCGATATTACGGATGGCGTGGTCATATACATTGCGTGAACCAACAGGAATGATGACTTCGGTTCTTTCCATCCCGGTTAAGTCCGGAATGCGGATTAGTTTCTCGGGATTGCCACCGGCAACACAGGCGGCGGTAACATGTTTTAAACCCGCAGCACAACCAGCTGATACCATGGCCCAGGGCGCACCTGTAAGTTCAGACAATCTTTTATTGATACCATCTGACAGTTCATCGTACTGAACAAAAGACCTTGAGGCAGCCTCCATGGCAGCCCGCACCGATGGCCGCTCCAGCGACCCGCCAATAATAGTAAAGGTGCCCCTGCAGTTGATCAGCGGTTCTACACCCAACGTGCGGAAAATATTCAGCTTGCCAGGCGGGATATCAGTAACGGCCGTGCTACCGGCAATAGAATCTTCCGCACCGGTTTTAGCGAAAAGGTTACCTGAAATACCGGTAAGTGATAGCAATGAAATTGTTTTAAGGATGTCTCTTCGTTCCATAAAAAAGTTTAATGTAAGTGATAATAATGCTTAGACGTTCTTCGAAATTTTGTAAAAATAATTGACTCAAACGCTCCTCATTCAAATAGGATAAATCCGAAATTTTCCAATTCGTGAAAAGAACTTTTAATTTTTTTTGACCAGGTCCATTGAATCATTTTGCCGCTATCATAATCTATTCTGCAAAAGTTGGCTCGCCACACCATGCCATTTTTAGGTGGCATACCTGGAAGAAAGCCCAGGATTTCATAAGGAAAGAAAATTTCAGCAGTCCAGGGGCCGATAACCGCACCAGGCTTTTGTATTCCCCGACTTAGGGCAACTTTTTTCTGGATAAGCGGATGCAGGTTATACTCATACCTCCAGGGCGACCACGCAACATTGCTTCCCAACCCGGATAAAATAAGTACCAGTTGCTTGTCAAGCTGATTGATTTCATATTCAAAATAGGTGTGTTTAGCCGGCTCTGTTTGCAAAAAGAATTCAAAAACATCGCCTTCGTAGATATCATCATCATCTTTGTAATCCTTTGTACTGATTCGCTCATCATCACCGGCAAACAATAAATAGATACCTTTCTCGGAATAAAGCATTTTACTCCTGCTGTTATAATTTATACCGCCGGAATCAATTTTGGTAAAAAGCTGCCAGGCGGTTTTATCCCAGGCTGCATTGTCGCCGCTTCCGGTAATTGAAAAGTCGGTCGTCTTTCGTATGATGGCTGTATCTCCATGGTAATCCGTAACCTGGCCGTACAGACCAAATGCTGCCGCAAGTAATAGGGTAATGATAAATGCCTTCATATTATATTACCCTTTGGGTGCAAGTTTGGTTTTTATATTTGGTTGCCTTATGGCACTTACATCTGTGGTTTTGGCCGGGCTTGCCCCTTTGCCAAAACGAGCGCGGACATAGGTTACAATAGATGCTATGGCATGGTCGTCAAGCATATCTTTATGGGCCGGCATAATGCTGTTAAAGGTTTTGTCGCCGACTTTTATCTGCCCTTGCATCCCGTTTAAAATGATACTGATCAACAGGTTTTTGTCACCCGTAACAAAGGGCGATCCGGCAAGCGGAGGAAACCGGCTTTTGTCGCCCATTCCATTATTGCTATGGCAGCGTGCACAATAAGTGTCGTATAATATGCTGCCTTCGAGCCTGTCTCCTGTCTGCAGGTTATCAATTTTTGGATCCGGTGTTTTAATATACACCCGGGTGTTTTTTCGTTTTTCCATGGAAGCCAGCTGTTCTTCACCAAATACTTTTTTATCGCCCTTGTACATAATCCGCCAGATCTTTCCCTGGTTGGACTCAACGATATATAATGATCCATCCGGCCCCGTAGCCAAGCCCATAGGGCGATATTTCGCATCATTGGTATTTACTACTGTATCTACGCCGGTAAACCCATCGGCAAAAACTTCTATTCCGGTGGCCGCTCCATCCTTAAAAGGAATAAAACAAACGATATATCCTGCCTGCGAATAGGGAGAGCGGTCCGTGGACCCGTGGAAGGCCACAAAAGCGCCATTTTTATATCGTTCAGGAAACTGATCTCCTTCATAAAAAAGTATATCCATTGGAGCCCAATGCCCCGGGAAGCCAATTACAGGCTCTGTAAATTCGCTGGCCCTTCCAATTATTTTTCCGTCACCGCCATAACCCGGCTGAAGTACATTTTTTTTCTGTATCTGATCGTAGTAAGCATATGGCCAGCCAAAATTCGTTCCTTCATCTGCCCTGATCAATGATTCCGCCGGAAAAACAGCGGCTTGCCAGGCACTAAAGAGTTTCGGATACATGGTGTGAAAGTTATCGATGCCATTAACTACTGCATACAGGTGATCGTCCTGGTTATTCCATTGCATCCCTACCACACTGCGGATACCTGTTGCAATGCGTTGGCCGTCTTTTTGCGTTTGATTAATTTTTGACGCATCGAAACGCCAGATGCCACCATGGTTTTCAAGATCGGGAGGCGGGTTAAGACCAGCGCCCCCGGGATTGCCCACGGGACCATATTTTTTAATATCCTGGCCGGCATCGGTCGGCGTACCAAAGGGTATGTACATATTGCCTTTTTTATCAAAAGCAACCGGTTTCGTAGTATGCCAATTTTCGATAACGTTAGAATCCAGGTCTGTCAGCATTACTTCTGTCTTGTTTTCAGGCACCAGTTTGCCCGGTGTCAGCTTGGTACGCAGCACCTGCATTACTGTGCTTGTAAAAAGAAACCCATCGTGAATAGACATTCCCACGGCTGAATTGCCGACGTCTTTGTAATCGCCAAAATAAACAACTGAATCTGCTTTGCCATCGCCGTCCAGGTCACGGAGGCCAACGGTACCACCCTTTCCGTTCATTTTTTCATTATAAGTAAGCTTTACATAGATATCGCCATTGTCATTTACAGCAATATGCCTGGCACTGCCAATACTATCCACCACCACGAGGGCTTCAAATTTATCCGGAAGAAAGAGCCCTCCATTACCGGGGTCTGCTTTTAACTCTTTTACTTTGGTATTACACGCGGTGACCGAGAGAATTAGCAGGCCGATAACTACTGCAGGTTTTATTTTCATAATGAATTTGCTTAACAAGATTTTTTAGATTGATTATTTATTTCCCATGGATGTTTGTGTAAGTGCTTTGCCCGATATGCCGTTCAGGTCCCAGACTATTTTTCCATTGCGGACCGTTAGTTCTGCTTCCAGCTTCTTTGTTCCCTGTATCACATTTCCACCCGCATCAATAAAGCCAAAGTGACCTTCCCTCACGCGTATTACAGCGATATCGGCCACATTGCCTTCACTAAGATTTCCCAGGTCGTTTTTATGTATTGACTTTGCTGCATTCCAACTGCCCCGTTCGATTACGTCTTCAAGAGACATGCCTATGGCCATGTATTTAGACATAATATTCATCATGTCTTTCATGCCGGCATTCATGCTGAACCTATGCAGATCGCTTCCGAAACTGTTAGGTGCAAGCCCTTGTTTGTATGCAGGGATCGCTACACTAAACCAAAAGCCTGCACCGCCATGGCCGAGGTCGAACAGAATGCCCCTTTTTTGCGCAGCTATAACGTAAGGGCGAAGATTTCCCAATGAATCTGTAACAGGCGCACGCTCCTCAATATTTTCATATGAATGTGTAATGATGTCGCCCGGGCGCATTTTTTTTAACTGGTCTTCCAGCGAATATTGCGGTAGATGACATTCTACAAAAAGTGGCGTATTAGACCTGGCGGCCGCATCAAGTGCTCTATCAAATGGTGCCCAGTCGCTTCCTTCATAGTGTCCTATTTTTACGCCCACAATAATGTCCGGATTTTTTTTTACGACAAGCGAGGTCATAAAAGCATCCATATCTGTAACGTCTTCCTCTGCCGGACTGCCACTCATTCCATTGCCGGCAATATTTAAAAAAGCAAGGATGCGGGTTTTAGATTTATCAATTACATGTTCTTTAAATTCAGGGAAATTTCTCCAGCCTGAAGTGCCCGCATCTACAACTGTTGTTACTCCTGCCTTCAAGGTAAAATCATCAGGTGATACACTCAGGAAGCCATCTGCAAATGTTTCCGGCTTGTCCCCCACAAATACGTGGGTGTGAATATCTATAAGACCGGGTGCTACAATAAGGCCTTCCGCATCTACGACTTTTGAAGCCTGGTCGGCCGGTATCTTACTGGCTACTTTTGCAATTTTACCATCTTTGATGGCGACATCCATTTTAGCATTAATATTATTTTTCGGATCTATCACCCGGCCGTTTCTGATCAATAAATCATATTGCTGCGAATGGGCTGTTATTGATAATAGCACGAGGCATACACTAAATAGCTGAATACGAAATGCGCTGATGCCGGTAAGAAACCTGGCGGCAAGTCTAAAGAATCTTAATTTCATATCAGGATGATTTGTTACTTTATTTATGAAGTGGTTTGGGAGAGGACCGACCGGAACCAAAAGCAGGCAAAAGGAAAATAAAAAGGACAAAAAGAAAGCTCCCAAACAATTTCATTGAATTCGTCATAATCTTTTTTTTGCGGGCCGGCAGGTTTATACATAAGCAATACAATCCATTTCTACAAGTGAATCACCGGGTACACCACCTTTGGCAACAGCAACCGTAGTACGCACAGGTGGCTTTTTGCCAAATCTTCCTTTGTATATTTCATTCATACCCGGAAAATCTGCTATATCGTTGAGGTACACATTTACCTTAAGCACTTTTTCCATGGAAGAGCCAGCGTTCACAAGTTCCTTTTCCAGTTCTTTTAAAACTGTCTCGGTATGTGCTTTAATATCGCCTTCATAGTGGGCACCCTTGCCGGCTATGAAAACCATATTACCTAATTTGGTAAAACCTGAAAACAGGGGAACTTCCTGGTCCGGAGACAGGTCTGCGGTTTCTTTTTCATATTTTTTAGGGCTGGCATTTACTGCAAATCCTAACCCTGCCATTCCCAGGGCGGTGGCGAACATTTTCTTCAGCGCAGATCTTCTTTGTGACTTCATTTATTTTGTTTTATAGTTTAAAATTTAATTTATCGCTCGTAAGAAATACACTAATTAGTCGTCCCTCCAACTGCACTCAAAACTTCAAACATTTACCATTTGGAAATACAGTGAAGCCAATCAACACAGTTACTTTATATCCCACCACAGCTTGGTTGATATTTTATCTGGCCCACCCAGCAAGGACTCGGCCGCCTCCACTGCTGGTCCATTCCTGTCCCGGTCGTAATTCAGAAAAATAATACGCTTAATGAACGTACCCACCGGCGCATCGGGATTATCTGAATGTATTAAAGGATACATTTTCGGATAGCCTGACTGCCTGAAAGATGCCCACGCTTCATGCCCTTCAGGAAAGAGGGCTAACCATTTCTGGGTGCCGATCTGCTCACGTTGTGTGGCCTCATCAGCGCCGAACTTAACGGGGATAGTTGCTACTGCCGGTGAATTAAAATAACCACCCGGAGCAGAGGGGACTTTACTGCTATTTATATAATTGGTAATAGTGGTAGCATCGGTTATACCCCAGGTCCGCAGTGACATTTCGATGCCGGTCTCGTACAGTGTCTTAGCTGATACTCCACCCATATTCCAGCCATTTAATACCCCTTCTGCACGCAGAAAATAAGCTTCGGCTGTGTACATAACCGTGGATGGAGTGGTTGATTGATTGATATCCATTAAATATTCACTTGGGCCGGAAGTATTGTCCGGCTCGTTTGCAGGAGCTACAATTTCTGCGGTATTCATGCCATTCCGCACCCCTTTATATTCACCTGTATTAACAGATGGCTGCCAGAATTTACTTAAGCGGGGATCGTCATAGCCAACGAGATAACTTTCCATTGTTGAACTCATTCTAAATTCATTCCAGCTTGACTGGCGGTTGTAGCCATTATAGTTTACACCTGAACTTAATAAGTAGGCATCATCACTTAAGTCCATCATTACCCCACCTGCATATGCTGCTTCAGCTTCTTCTTTTGCCATAGCGGGTTCTACATCGGAGATACGCATGGCTAATCTCAGGCGTAAGGTATTTGCGAATCTTAACCATTTGGCATTATCGCCGCCAAAAATAACATCTGCATCTCCGTACGATTCCAGGTTAATATTTTGCTCCAGCGCTGCTGTAGCTTCTTTTAATTCTTTAAAAAGATCAAGATAAATATCTTTCTGACTGTCATAAGGAATTACTGTACTATCGTAACCTATATATGAATAAGGGAAAGGACCATAATAATCTGTAGCCCGGTGAACAGTCCATACTTTCCATATCCTGGCGATAGCATTCAGCGTTATTTTCTCGGGATCGTTCGTTTGCTTTATGATGTTGGCCAGGGGAGCCATCGCCCTGAACGTACCTATCCATTGTTCCTGGATCCATTCCTGGGTGATGTTGTAACGGTCTGTGGGATCGAAAGTCGCTGTAATGGCCGAATACTGGGAATAAAGGTCTGCGAAGAACCCCTGAGCATATTGGTATTCAGCAGCTCCATCGCCAGAATACATTGCCATATATTCGGCATTGGTAAAGAGACCCTTTACATCTTGCGTGGTTAAGGTAGTTATCCTGGTAGGGTCAGTATTGATGTCGTAATAATCTTTAGTACATCCTGACCATACTGCTGATGACAGTAATGTTATAGTGACTATTAGTCTTGCGGAGCACAATTTAGAGTAATGCATATAAAAAATGTATTAGAATGTGATATTAAGGTTTAGGCCATAGTTGCGGGTAGACGGCAGTGCTGCGTATTCAAGGCCGCCACCGTTAACGCCCCGGGTAATTTCCGGGTCAATGGGCGCAGAGCGTTGAAAAAAGAATAAGTTCCTGCCTACCGCAGATACCTCTGCTCTTTTAATAATTTTTGATTTTCCTATTATATTGCCGTGTAAATTATAGGTAAATACGAGTTCTCTCAGGCGTGTATTGGTGCCTGAATAGCTGTAGAATTCAGCGATAGGATACCTGCCGCCGATAAGGCCAAAATATTTTTGTGACTCAACAGCCACTACGTTTTTACTGCCATCAGCCATTACACCGTCAAGTATGATACCTCCTTCACGGCCTTGAAGCGATGCTTTGGAATGTCCGTCAGCATCAATGAGTGCCTGCGTACCTGATATCACTACACCGCCCTGCCTGTGGTCAATCAAAAAGCTTAATGAAAAATCATTGTAGGTGAAGCTGTTGGAAAGGCCCAACATATAATCCGGGTTATAGTTACCCACAAAAGCATCTGTGCCATCTGTTAAGGTTGGCAATCCATCTGCATCTATCAGTCGCTGGCCTTCGTCGTTCCTGGCCCATCCCCGTACGTACACATCGCCGAAGCTACTTCCTTCGTCAACCTTTATCAGGTAAACGGCATCACCTGCGCCAATAACCACCGACTTCATATTATCGGTAAGCTTTTTCACTTTATTATTATTCTTGGAATAGTTTAGGCCGATATTCCAGGAAAATTTCCCCGATTTAATTGGGGTAATATCCGCCGTTAATTCAATGCCTTTGTTCTCAATAAGGCCGGCATTTATGTATTTCTGGCTGAAGAGGGTAGCACTGGGAATCCCAATGAGCAATAACTGGTCTTTGGTTTTGGTGTCGTAATATGTAAAGTTGAAACCAAGTCTGTTGTTGAAAAAACGCCAGTCCAATCCTGTCTCAAATGAATGCGTTATCTCCGGTCTATAATCACCCAGGGATTGAATTGAAGGGGTAATCACGGCCCCTCCCGAGCCAATAGTGTAATAGTTGCGATCAAGATATTCCGTTCCGCCAAAGCCGGAGCTGGCATACGTTATCCTGCCTTTTCCATAATTTACCCATTCCGGCATTTTTATCATGTCAGAAAAAATAACTGACAGACCCACAGATGGATAAAAATAGGATTGGTTTGCTTTCGGAAGTGCGGAAGACCAATCGTTACGGGCAGTAACATCGAGGTATAGATAGTCCTTATAACCCAAAGTAGTGGTGGCATACAGCGACTGCACCTGGGGAGTTCTTCCATAAGAATTTGCCACCACAGGGTTCTTCGCATTAACCATGAAAAAGTAATTTACCTTATTCAAGCCATTGGCATCTTCAGATTGACTTTCATATTTGGTTTCTTGTAATGAAGCCCCAATATTTCCTGAAAGGTTGAAATCTTTGCCAATTGAGTGATTAAAGGATAATAACGCATCTATATTCAAACCCCGCCTCCTGGCTTCGCTACGGTCAAAAGTTGATCCAACAGAACTGAAATAGCTGTCAGCATATACCTTATGGTTATTGTTCTGCAATGTTTTATCCAGGCTTCCACGAAGCTGCACGTTTATCCATTTTGAAAAATTATACTTCAAAGAAACCAAACCTAAAATGCGTTCCCGGGTCTGGCCGTAAAGTACCCGGTTCAATGCCCAATACGGATTTAGTTGCACTGATGAGCCAGGGTTCCAGTAACTCTGCTTCTCTGCACCTGTTGCATCTGTATAAGAGTACTGCTTCATTTCACTGGTGGGAATAGTTACCGGTGTGCGGTAGATGGAAGGAAGCGCATAGGTGCCTGCATCTCCGGGCTCTACCCGGTTGTCCACATCTTCATATATATAAGTGAGCTTTGTAAACAAAGACAACTTAGATGTGATATTATTAGTGATCTTAAAATCAATATTATGCCTGGTCAGATCATTGTTCCTCATTATTCCCTGCGCCGCAGTATTGGCATAAGCAAAATAAGTTTGCACATGTTCACCCCCACCCATTACACTTACTGTATTGTTGAGTGATAAGGCATTGCGGAAATAATCCTTGAACCTGTTTTTTTGTCCGGTCATATTAACTGTATGGCCATTCCATAATTCTACAGATTGCCCTGCTATCTTTGGCCCCCAGCTATGCTCCGAACTCGAGTTGTAAACACCCACATCTCCCTGGCCATATTCATATTGTAGTTCCGGCAAAACTGAGGCCTGGTCTATAGTTGCATTGCCAATATAATTTACTACAGGCGGGCCTGCTTTCCCCCTTTTTGTTGTAATAATAATTGCACCATTCTGGCCCTGGCTACCATAAAGGGCGGCCGCAGAAGCACCTTTCAATACAGACATCGTTTCAATATCATCAGAACTAAGCATACCAACATTTCCAGTGAGTGGTACACCATCTACAACGTATAAGGGTTCGTTACTGTTAGTAATAGACCGGTTACCACGAATGATTACTTTGGAATCACCTCCAGGACCTGTTGCATCTTTTGTAATGGTAACACCTGCAATCTTTCCCTGCAACGAATTGATCACATTCGTTTCCTTGGCCTTATTTAATTTATCACCTCTTATTTCCTGCGCCGAATAGGTTAAAGACTTTACAGATTTGGTAATGCCGAGTGCGGTCACAATTACGGTATTCAATGATTTATCTTCCGCCACTAATTTTACTTCAACTGTAGATGCGCTACCAATGGTCACTTCCTGCGTGGCAGAACCAACAAAGCTGATTTCCAGTATATCGCCTGAATTTGCCTCAATTTGAAAATCACCTTTTGCATCTGTCATGGTTCCTTTGGCACTACCTTTTATTTTTACGGAGGCACCTTCCACAGGTTCATTTCTTTCATTTAAAACATGGCCATGAATTATAATAGGAGGAATCTCTTTATCGAGTTCCTTCTCCACTCCGCGAAATACCGCGGATACCGCCCTGGTGATCACGATAGTATTATTTTGAATACTAAAGTCGAGCGACAAGCCTGAAAGGCATTGACTAAGCGCCACTTTAACTGGCAGGTTTTTTATATCAATATCAACCGGCTTAGTGTCGCGGATGACCGCTGCATCATAAAAAAATACAAACTTTGTTTGCTTTTCAATAGCAGTAAATACTTTTTTTAATGGAACCTTCCTGCCCGAAAAGCTAACCATTTGCGAATCAGCCTCCGCCGATACCTGGAAAAAGGTAATTGTTAGCATCATTACTGTTACCAGCCTTCTTGACATAAATGTATGCCACGCATGACGGCCTTTGTTGTTACATTGAAATACTCTCATTGTTTTGCAGTTTTTATGTTAACTTATGATGGAATTCTACAGACCTATTTCGGTAATTATGCTTTGCACAGTATAAAAACATGATGGATGGAACGACTTTACAATGTCTTTTGAGAGCCAGTCGCATTGCTTGTATCATCATTCCATTGCATCGCAACTTTATAATCAATCACGTTTTATATGCACTGCGGTTCCGCAATGCACCAATTCTATGGTTTGCGGGAAATTTGTCCTGCACAAACTCCGCCTTGTACCCTGTGCTATATTAAATACATAATCATTCTTATGCCGGGCCTATGCTAACCTACGGTTGCACGATCAATTTATTTCCCTCGATTCCAAACCGTACCTGCACTTTTTCGAGTAGTTTCAGCACCTGCGACAAATTCAGATCCCGTTCAATCTTTCCATCAAATTCCCTTACGGGTATCTTCCCCTTGTACACTATTTGCATATCATACCACCTGGCCAATTGGCGTAGTACGGTAGGTAAATCTGCATTATCAAATTGAAACAATCCGTTTTTCCAGGCAATCACTGCATCAGTATTTATATCGGTATCCAGTTGAATAGATCCGGTGTTAGACTTGCCATACACTGCCTGTTGGCCCGCTTCCAGCATTAAACTTTGATTATTTGCTGAAATTTTTACAGATCCTTCCAGCAAAGTGGTTTTTATAGTTGACTCGTCCTCGTAAGCATTTACATTAAAATGTGTTCCATACACCTGTACTGTTGTTTCACCTGCTTCTACAATAAATGGTTTTGATTTATCCTTTGCCACTTCAAAGTATAATTGGCCTGTCACCTTTACTTTACGCTGTTTGCCGGTAAATGCGACCGGATAGGTAATTGAAGATGCAGCATCTAACCAAACTTTTGTACCATCAGCCAGCACCAATTGAAATTTTCTGCCTTTTAAAGTGCTTAAGGTATTCAATGAGGCTGAATCATCCATAGTTTTCCCAGCTCCGTTATAGATAAGTTGATTGCCTTGTTTTACAACATGAGAATTCTTTTCGCTCGCGACAACTCCATTGGCGGCACTATCCAGCAGAATTTGATCCCCACTCGCAGTAGTTAATACCGCCCCATCCATTCCCGGCGGGGCATCTTTTTTAATATGATGCACTTTGGCAACATTTTGTTCGGTATTTTTTTTGGACTGCATGTCAACAAAAAAATACGTGATACCGGTAACCAGCAGTAAAATAGCCGCGGCTGCGGCCCACCGGATTCCCGTAGAAGAGCGGTGCTGATGCAGATCAATAACTGCCTCAGTGCTGATCTTTGCTAAAAGAGATTCCTTCATCCTTTCGCTGACCTCTTCGTCAATCATCAATTTATGATGCATCTTACCTTCATACAGCCCGGCAAATTCTTTTAGTAGCATCTCTGCCTCCGCCGGATTAGTGTGTAGGTATTGGAACAATTCTTCGGTTTGCCGGGCACTAATTTTATTTTGTGCATAGGCGTGCAAAAGTTCCCTGATGTAAAGATTACCTGCTGGCATAATAATAAGACTTAAAAGAGGAACTGTCGGGGGGTGGCAGGCTGACTTTTTTTTAATAAAGCCAGAGGAAAATAATAATCGTAAGAGCTGTATCCATTTTTTGAGAAAGAAAATCACGTAGGTTTCGCAGCGATTTTGCCATATGCTCTTTTACCGTTTGGTGCGAAATGCCGAGAATTCCGGCGGCCTCTTCATAGGTTTTGCCTTCTTCCCTGCAAAGGCGAAATACATTGCTGCCCTGTTTAGAAAGGGATTCAATAGCTTGTTGGTACAGGTGCTCGTATTCTTTAGCTATTAATGGGTTGGTACTGTTTTCAGGAAAATTCAATTGTAAATGCAGAATTATTTCATTGCGCAGCTTTTTGTCGGCAGCGATTTTCTTCATAAAATCTATAGCTGTGTTGCGGCTGACCCGAAAAAGATAAGCAGCAAATGAGGTGTGCACTTTCATACGGTGCCGTGCCTCCCATATCTTGATAAATACCTCCTGCGTAAGGTCCTCTGCTATTGAAGGAATTTTTACAAAGGTTAACTGGTACCTGTAAATACCGGAATGATAGCGGTTGTATAGTTCGGTGAATGCCTCCTGGTGACTATCTGCAAGAAACAGAAGTAGTTGCTCATCCGGATATGCGGTATAGTTATGGATTGTTTTCACCTTTTGCTAAAATAAAACAAATACATTAAAAAGATTGTATTGGTCCGTAATAAAAAATTCAAGGAATTCCAGCGCATGCCTCCGTAAATGTAGAAGCTGAAATGTAACGCGGAATTGCTTCCGGCACGTTACGCCATTGAAATTCATACTTGCCTGGTGCTAGGATAAATCAGCAATGCCTGAAAAAGTAATAGCGCAGTATTCACTGAATGAACTCGGCCGGCTTCTATAACCACTACCAACCTTCACTTCGCATTTTATATAAAAGTTTGGAAAAGCATCTTATTTGTTTAACCGCCAAACCAACGGTTGTTGGTCATTCACACCAAATATTAATTGATGCCCGGTGAACAGGATATTTCTAATATCACCCGGGACTTTTAACCCTGATTGTACGGGGGATAATCGTTCAAATACAAAACCGCCTTTATTGATAAATACATCTCCACGCCCACAGCTATACGCCCCGAATTTTATCCGGGAATAAGTTTGGTTACCGCCTGTAATAATATCTTTTTTGCCATCACCATTTACATCATCGGCAACGATACTGTATATGGGATACCACTGCGCCTCAATTGGCAACGGGTGGCTTACAAACTTTTTTCCATCGTTCTCTAATAAAACGCTACTCATATTACTTGCTGTAAAATGGACGGCTTTGCTTAGCTGGTCGCCAAATATGGCGGGCATATCGGCATTAGCATAATCGTGGTAGTACAGGAATCTTTTATTAAAAGAAGGCAATTGCTGCATCAGATCGTCCCGGCTATATATAGGCCAAAGCTTGTGGTCTATATAGTATGCCATCACCGCTTCTGGTGTGCCATTATCATCAAAATCGCTGTAATACATTTCCAGCGGTTCTGCAACGCTGGCCTTGAACTGGTTATTAAGGCCCTGGTTGCCGGCCAGTATATCTATGTCGCCATCCCCATCAATGTCTGTAGCTACAAGGGTATTGTAAAGTCCGTGCCCGACAGATCCACTGAACGCAGTATCTTTTTCAAAATGATTTATTTTATTTAGCCACACTTCTATACCCATAAAATGACCGGCAATTACAAGATCCTGTCTGCCATCTTTATTAATATCTGCGGCTACTGCTGATGTTACGAGATCAAGCTGGTCAAACCCTTTTAGCCATGAATCATTTTGTTTGGCAAAATGCCCTTTGCCATCATTAAATAAAAATGCTGACCCACTTCCTTCAGGATACTTTCCGGGTACACAAAAACCTCCAACAAAAATATCAGGGAAGCCGTCACCATTAAAATCCGCTACGCTTACCGCATTATCATTTATAAAATCTGTGGGCAAGGCTGCTGATGCCTTTGTGAAGACACCGTGGCCGTTATTTAAATAAAGCCGGTTTTGCAACAATGGGTCATTGGGGGTAAGTTCGTACCCGCCGCTTCCTACAGACAAGTCATTATCGCCATCGCTATCCGCATCGAAAAACGCTGCCGTAATATCTTCAAAGACCGCATCATTTGTAATGGCCGCGTCAGTGTGTTTTATAAATTTGCCCGATTTGTCCTGGATAAACAACATGCCTGGCTGGCCTTTGGCCCCGCCAATAAAAATATCCTCCAGTTTATCGCCATTAATATCCCCTTTTGCCATAGCCGGTCCCTGCCTGCTGAACCATTGTGGCAACAACCCTTGTTGGGCAAAATCATTGTATGGGTTTTCGGTATGTTTAAATGGTAAAGTGTCGGCAAATGAGAGAAGGGGCTGTATAAAAGTTGCACTATTACTTGAAGTGTCTGTTATCGCATCTTTTATGTTCAGGGTAATCACCTTATTAAAACCCGGTGCATCAAGCGTACTTACCTGCCCCATTGGCCAGTTAACCTTCAAAGCCTTAACGGAATCATTGGCCCCTATACCAAAATGGAGTAGGTAATCAACGCTGGACTGAAAGCCCCTGGATGGCATTAATTCCTGCGTCTGTATTCCTGAATTTGTCGTCAGCGTAACTTTTGCGCCTATAGCAAAAGGATTCATGCCCGAGCCCGTTAGTTTAATATTCAGGTATTTACTGGTTGGGGATAAAGTCCGGAGGTTATTTTCGTAAATCCCGGCCACATCATTGCTATTGTTCATGATAATATCCAGGTCGCCATCATTATCAAGGTCGGCATATGCAGCGCCGGCGCTAATTCCCGGATCATCCAAACCCCAGGCTGTGGTTTGGTTTGAGAAACTAACATGTCCCTCATTCCTGTACATGTAATTGGCCATCTTAATAGTGGGTAGTTTATTCTTCTTCACCATTTCCAATTGCTTTTCCCGATCCGGCTCAGTCATAATATCAACATTGTATTTTAAATAATCCATGTTGGTATAGTCTTTCACATAGCCGTTGGTTGTATAAATGTCTTTATTTCCGTCATCATCAAAATCAGCTACCAGCGGCGTCCAGCTCCAGTCTGTATTGCTGATGCCGGCAAATTGCCCTACTTCATCAAAACTGCCGTCGCCCCGGTTTAATTGCAGCATGTTACGGCTGTATTGCCGAAAAAATCCGTTACCGAAAAGCAACTCAAATTTGTTGAAATTCTCGGCACCGTTGTGCATTTTTTGCATCTCATTTCCTTCAGGCAGCATATCCAATGTAATGATGTCCGGGTAGCCATCATTGTTCACGTCGGCTACATCATTACCCATACTAAACAAGCTGGTGTACGAGAGCATTTCACGGCTCATTTCTTTGAAGGTTCCATTTTTCTGGTTGATAAAATAGTAGTCCGCTTCATTAAAATCGTTACTTATATAAATATCCGGCCAGCTATCATTATTAAGATCACTTATGGCCACGCCCAACCCGAAGCTGAGTACGTTTGAGGTGATGCCAGACGTATCTGTAACATTGGTATAGTGGCCATTGTCATTCCTGTAGAGGTGGGTGCTGTAATCAGGGTTTACCAGTTTTCTTATACCGGGTTTGCCCTGTACGTCCTGCATGTACTCTTTCTGGCTATGGTTAATTACTACAAGGTCCAGGTCATTATCCTTGTCGTAATCAAAAAAAGCAGCATGGGTGCTATAGCCCTGGTCGGCAATACCATATTTTTCAGCAGATTCCGTGAATGTATTATCGTGGTTATTTACATAGAGCAGGTTTCGCCTTTTAAGGGGGCTGGCATCGGCACTCCGGCATATATAAATATCCAGCCAGCCATCCCCGTTTATATCTGCCATGGTAGCGCCGGTACACCATCCCTGCTTACTGGCAACGGTACTTTTATCAGTGATGTCTTCAAAGGTAAAATTGCCCTTATTCAGGTAGAGCCTGTTCTTCACCATATTGCCCGTAAAAAAAAGATCGGGTAGCCCATCATTATTGATATCGCCAACGGCAACACCACCCCCGTTATAGAAGTAAGGATAACTCATCACATTGAATCCCTCATCTTCAATAAGTGTATTCCTGAATTCTACATTAGAGCGGGAAGGTGAAACTTTGGTAAACATTTTATCGCCCTTGGTTTGGCAAGCGGCTAAAGAAATAGCTAAAAAAAAGGGCAGGAGAAAATGCCTTTTTATACAAATAAATCTTAGTGACATACTTTTACAAGATATGATATATTTCAAAAGTTGAACAAAACGATTGCATGCGATACCAGCTATAATTTTTTATAAAATATTTTGTAAATGAAACAAAAAGATGGTCTTTGTAGAAGTGCCTGTGCGGATCCAATAATAAGAGAGCTGGTAATAGATTTTTTAAAGGCAACGGGAAAAGATTTCAAAACTTGTGCAAGGCGCGGATTTTATTGCAAAAGTCGTGGTGAAAAATCCGGGTAATCGTGAGCGTAATGAACGCATGTTGTTACTGAAAATTTTCCCTTCCGGCTGGGAGATTTTAAATACCCGCCTGCAGGATGGAGAAGGCGCATTCAAATCATCGCCCTACGATTACCAGGACATAAGAGATGAAAGGGTTTATACCTATTTTAATATCAATCAAAATGAAACACTCACTTATTATTTCCAATTGAACGCGGCTTACCTGGGAAGGTATTTTTTACCGGGAACATTTTGCGCTGCCATGTATGATAATTCAATTAGTGCAGGAGTGAATGGGAAGTGGGTAGAGGTGGTGGGGCAGTGAGGGTAGATTGTCAAGGAACAACTTTCTAATAAAAAGTTCACGAAATGTGAACTTTTCAAAAAACTTTCTATCTTTGTATGCGTGTCCATTTAATAAAAAGGCAGACGATTGAAGATTATGCAGAGCAGAATGCACGAAGCAGAAGTTCTTTCAGGATCTGGTTGGCGGCAACCAGGTTTGCGGATTGGAATGAACCAGGTGATATCCAACGAACATTTGCTTCTGCAGATTTACTCGGCAAAAGCAGCAGCAGGGTAGTTTTTGATATTGGAGGAAATAATTACAGAATGATTTGCAAATATTTTTTCGGAGAAAAAGAAATTCATTTGTTCGTTTGTTGGATTGGCACACATGCTGACTATGATACACTTTGTAAAAAGAATGAGCAATACAAAATAAGTAAATACTAAAAATGAATTAAAATGAAAGCATTGAAATATAAAATTATCAAAAGTAAAAAGCAATACAATGAGTATTGCGGGCAACTTGAAACATTGCTTGATAGTAGCAGTAAGTCGAAGTTATTGAAAGAAGAAATCGAATTACTTACTTTCCTCATTGAAAAGTGGGATAGTGAACATAATTCATTTGACGATTTAGATCCGGTTCAGCTTTTGAAAGTAATGATGAATGACCATAACATTAAACCAATTTCATTGGCTGAATTGTTAGGAGTGAGTAAAGGTTTGGTTTCTGATATTCTTAATTACAAAAAAGGATTGAGCAAAGAAATTATCAGGAAACTCTCTGACTCTTTCAAGCTTTCGCATGAAGCATTTAACAGGCATTACGATTTGGTTACTTCCAATAAAGGAGAACGCACTTCTTCAAGACGCAAGCGCACATATTCGAGAAAAGTATCTTCAGGAAGGAGAGTTGAGGTTTAATGCGGTATTTTCTGGATTGAATATTAGTTAAGAATTAAGCATTGATTTACTCCGATGGATAGCCAAGAAAAAATTTTAGAAATATTTGCTGCGAAATTTGAGCATATCGTCCCTCACAGGACGGATGCAAAAGTTTTGTTCTCCCTTTACATTGACACCCAGAAGGATACCGACAAAACTTCTTACAGCGAAGCGGAAATCAGAGAACTTATTCGAAAGTTTTATAGGGAAGATACCGACACAGACAGAGAACAAAGACAAAAAGTTGAAGAACGCTTTCAAACTTTATTAAGACAACAATTCATTGATAGAAACAAGGAAAAAAGAATAATCCTGACGGACTATTCTTTGCAGCTCTGTAATTTATTTTACGAGAAAGTTCAACCGATGTTAAACCCATCTGTTATTGAAAAGATTTTGGAGAATGTAAAAGCAACTCTTGAACTTAGTTGTGAAAGTGTTGATGATTTGAAAGTTTGGTATCAAACGCAATTCACCAAAGTTTTGAAATCAGAAATTGCCACTCAAACAATCGCTATGGAATTTCAAATATCAGAACTCAAAAGAGATTTGAATGAACAATTCAAAACTTTATCCTATGAAGATTTGGTTGACCATTGCCAAAATCAAATGGATATAGTAATTGAGAACAGAAGAAAATTAACCAAATCATTTAATGGCTTAGATGACATCACTGACATTCTTGCTGACACCCCATTGAATAAACTCAACGACCTTGACTTTATTGAAATCAAAACTAAGTTGAATGAATCTCTTGAACACTACAAATACAAACTTGAGCAGGCAGGTAACAATATTTCAAAAATTAAAAACATCGTAAGAAGCTTGTTTGACATTGTAGGCAAGAAAGCATTTGATAGAAAACTTGAAACATTCTTTTATCAAGTGTTGGAACAAGCACAAACAGAGAGTAAACAAAACCGAACTGACAGCGAAGCATTACTTTTTTATTCAGTAGAAATTTCGTTACCTGACTTTGTACAATCATTTTCTTTTGTTAAAGACACACCAGAGAAATTTTTATTTCCTGAATTCTATGAAAGTTTCAGTGTTACAAAAAATCAAAGGGCAGAATCAGTTAATCGCAATTTGAAGAACATGGAAACAGCAGCAAACAAAAGCAGAAGACGACAAGAGCAAGCAAGAAAGATAGAAGGTTGGTTAAACAATTTGAGAGAACAAGTAATGAGTAAGGACGAAATTGATTATTCAACTTTCTACATGGAAATGCTCTCAACAGAAAACGATATTGAACTTGCGATAAAAGGCACAGAGCATATTTTAAAAAAATTAAGACAAGAAAAATTCATTGTTGAAACAACAAGAGAATTTTCTTTTGACAGTAAAAATTCAAACAACGCAATATGGAATATCAAAATAAAGAAACCATCCTTGAACTAAAGGAATATAATCTTGACCGCTTTGCTAACACTGACTTTCAGTTGCGTTCAGGTATGCACATACAGGACTATAAATTGCAATCAAGAAATTTTCATTTTATTGAAGATAATTTTCCTCAATTGCTTTCTTTCTATGAAAGAATCTACCAGGCAAAACTTTCCTACTATCAAAGTATCAATGGCAAGTTTTATTACCTTGACTATTTTGATGAAGTGAAAAGTAAATTGAGTAAAGAAAGTTTGAAGCCCAAGCACACTTTATTTGCAATTTTTCTTTACATGTTACACAGAGTTGAAAAACGATTTTCAATTACTCTTTCAAAGCAAGAGCTTGTTGAAGTGTTGAACACTCACCATAAAATTAAACCTCACATTCACCGCTTATTTTTGGGTGCAGTGAAAGAAGATACATCACCAACACAAAACACACTTTACAGGTGGGTAAATGAAAGTTTAAGAGAATTGGAAAAGTTAGGTTGGATTGAAACACTTGCGGAAGATAGTGAACAATTCGAAATCTTGCCTGCGTTTGAAAGAATTGCTTTGATTTATGCTGATGCGATAAACAACATTGAAGAAATAAGAACAACTAATGAGTAAGACATCAAAATGAATTTAACGGGAAAAAAATATCCGAGAATATATTCTATCTCAACAGTTAGTATCAAAAATCATAACAACGCTGATTTTTTAATTCATCCGTTGAGAACAGATTTTACTGGACAAAGTGGAACAGGAAAATCAATGATTGCTGCCGATATTCCTCAATTGATTTTAACAGCAGGTAAGCACTACAAATCTGCAACGCAATCAAACGACCCAAGAGAATACAATGAACTTCCTTTAAAAAAATCGCAGTTTGCTTATGCGTTTATGAATCTTGAAACTCAAAAGGGAAAGTTTATAGCAATTGGTGTGATGATTAAAAGAGCTCCAAAACAATTATATCCTTTTATTATACAAGGGCAAATGGGAATTGATGCTGACAATAATCCAAAGTTCAAAGCTCTTGACAGAGTTATTCGCTACAAAGATTTTCTTGACAATGGAGAAATGCTTACCCCCGAAAACTTTCAAAGAAAGTTTGACAAGCAACAGGTTTATTTGACAACATTTTATCATAAAACTTCTGCTTATCATAAACTCTTAAAGGAGAACAAAATTCTGCATATTGATTTGAGTGATGATGATAATTTACAAAAGCAATATGCTCACTCACTTCAAACACTTTCGAGAGGAAAAGAAATCGCAACTGAAGGAAATGCTTTTAAGAAATTTCTTTTCACAGAAGACGATGTAGTTGCAAAGAAATTTAGAGAGCAATCAAAAGCAATTGAGGACGACCATCGCAAGTATGAGGAAGAATGGAAAACACAAAATGCTTTATCAAAAAAACGGACTGCATTGAATGCTTTGCTTAAACTGAAAAAGGAAAAGATTGAAGCACATGAGGAAAGATTGACAAAAGAAGCAGCCTACTATCATCAACAACACAAACGAAGGGAAAAAGAACTAAAAGATGCAATTGAACAATGTTTTGAAACCGAACTTGAAATAATTACAGTTAATGAAAAGAAGAACGAAATTGAAGCAGAAACAATCAGGACAGAGTTAAATGGACTGCTGACAAAACTGAAAGCTGAAAAGAAAAAATACAAGACCGCAAAGTCAGCTAATGAAGATATACAAAAGCAGTTGGACACTCTTGATAAACTAATTGCTGAACTTGAAAAGCCATACAAAGAATTAGACGAGAAGAAAGCAAAGATTGAAACAGTAGAGGTTTTGCTAAAGCAATACAAGACAATTAATGGAGTTAGATCAGCTTTTGACTTACAGATAAAAACTTTGCATCAGAAGGAAAAACTTCAAGTACTAAATAATTTTTTGAACAGCGACAATCTGAAAAAGGAATTTGAGGTATCGGAATATGCCAAGTCATTCAAGCCAGCTATTGAATTTTACTCCCAAAGAAAACCGCAAATCAATACTGAGATTGCAGAGATTCAAAAACTAAAAGACATCATCAACACACAAGACAGTAATTCGTTTGCAGGTTGGGCAGTAAAAAACGAAATGAAATTAACTCAACTGCAAGAAGCCGTTTTGTTTCGCTTTGCAACAAGACCAACAAAGTTTGATGAAAAGGAAAACTATATTCCTTCTCCTAATGAATTTATCGAAGCTCTTAAAAAAGAAGTTACTGAAACGAAAACAACTTTTGTGATAAACCTATCAGGGTTGTATTACCATATCCGTAAAAGGAATGATTACATTTTTGGTGACCCAAAGAAACTTAAAGCAGAGGTTAAACGAATCGGAAATCGCTATCAGGAAGAAATTGATAAGCTGAATAAAGAAGTTCAAACGATTGATAAACTGGATAAACTTTTTTCAAAAGATTTTTCCTATTCAGAAGATCACTTGAATGCATACTTGAATAGAAATGAAATTCAAAACGTTTCAGAGGATGAAAATTTGAAATTGACAAAGGAGCAACTTGAAGAAAGAATAAAGGTTTATGAGGAAGAACAAATTCTGCCAACAGAACAGAAAGTCAAAAATCTCTACAAGCCAGCACTTGATAAGTATTCAGCTCAACTCAATTTACAAGCGACAAGCAATTCAACCAAGACAACAAATATTACCATTCAAACAAATGCTTTAACGGCAGCAAAAGAAATCCGAAGCAATTTTTCAAAAATTATTCGCAAGCGAATAATACTCACAACAGAAATAAAGGCAAACGAAGTAAAAATGATTGTGTGGAAATCACAACTTCAATTTCAATTCAAAAGTGGAAAGGAAGTTTTTGAAAATCCATTTAAGAAAAATCAAGATGATAAAATATTGAAGTGCAGAGATAAGTATAAAGGCGAATCCGACATTCAAAAACTAACGATTAAATACAGCGATTTAAGAGAAGCCAAAGGGCAAGAGCAAACTGAGGTTGAAATAAACAAACAAGCAGTTCCACTTCTTAAAAAACAAGCCGATAATAAAGCCAAAGATTTTAAGACGCATTTCAATGCAGAATTTAATCTTGACAGTATTTTACAAATAGTTACGGAAGAAATGTTGAACGGAGACAAAGGAATAAGGGCAAGAGAAACTAGCACAAAATCATTTTACGAAAAAGAATATGGCGATACAGTTTTAAATTTTGATGATGAGCTAAAAGGAAACCCTGCAATCAAAAATCATAATTATGATTTGAATACCTTGATACTTGAACTTATTCCACATGAGATTATCAGCAACAAAGAAAACCCCGAAGAATCTTTGGAATCGGATATTGAAAACAAATTGGCAAAACTTAGTCAACAGATTAAGGAGTTGAGCAAAGAAGAAGCGACAAAGATTTATGAAACAGTGAAAGAATTGAAACGAATTGTTCAACAGCAGACAACCTTTTTGGAAACTGTAAAAGCAGTTATTGCCAAATTCAAATTGGCGACTTACCACAAAGTTCTGTTGGATTGGAAACTTTCAACTGAATACAATTTGCAATGGATTGATGCTCTGAACAGAGATATAAGCGAATTAAATTTCACAGATACCTTGTTTGGTGAAAAAACAAAAGTCAATGCACAAGAATTACTTGAAATGAATTTCAAAAAGTATTGCAAAGCAAAAACCGAAGCTAAAGCAAACGACATTCTGAATCCGTTTAACTACTATGATGCTTCTGCAAGAATTGTTGACCCGAATGATGAAAGAAATCCTGGAAGTTCAGGACAGAATTATGGAATGCTCGCTTTGCTTTGCATAGCTAAACTTTCAATTGTAGAAGGCAAAACAAGAGATGCACTCGAAAAGGTTGAACCGGGAATAAGGATTTTGCCAATTGATGAAGTTGCAGGGTTAGGCGAAAACTTTGATATGCTTTACGATATTGCCCAACGCCTGGACTATCAGATTTTCACTATGACAATTACAGCAAATGATTTGACATTTCAAGATGGTAATCAGATTTACTACGAGTTTATAAAGAACGCAGACGAAAAACTTTTTGAATATAACGAGGGTGTTCAGGCATGTTTTTCAAAAGATAACTTGATTGAAGATATTGAAAATCATTTTGCAGATTCAACTTTCAGTTTAAAGTATGGCTCAGAATGATTCCAACCGAAACGTCATACAAAGTCCTTAAATATTTAGTGAAACTTTCTGCTGAAAAAACCTTGCCAAAGAACTATGAGAATGATACATTGATGCTGCATTTGGTTGAGAGAAAATATTTATCAAGTCCAAAAGAAAGTCCGAACAAATTTTTCAAGACGAAAGATTTTGATGAAACATTTGCAGAAGAAATATTTCCTTCGTTTCAGAAATACAATTCCTTCATCAAGAAATATCAGATTGAAGGGTTAGAAAATTACTTTAGTATCCAAGAACTTGAATCACTAATAAGAATTGAAAATGATAGAGAGCAGATTTTAGATTCAGAGAAAAGTCAAAAGGAAATTGCGACTCTTTATTTTGATAGTGCAAAATATCTTACAAAATCAAGTAGGCTTTATGATGCAGTTTTGAAAGTATTAGAAATTCCAGAATTGCCGGTTGATGAACACGACCAGCAATTTCTTTGGATATTGCATTGTAAAAATAAAACGCCCAAAGCAATTATCCTTTGTGAAAATGACAATAAAATAAGAAAGCCGAGATTAAATGATGTAGAACTTTGGTATGCTGGCGGAAGGAACACAGCTAAATTGAAATTTATAAACGAACCAGCAATTCCGTTTTATTATTTGTGTGACTGGGATAATAGAGGAATCGAAATTTATCAGGATATAAAGCGAAATATTTTCCCAAATATTGAAATCATTATTCCGCAAGAAACAATTAAGTTCCTTGATGTAAAAAGCGAATGGAAAGTCAAAATTGACCTTTTGCTTTTTTCAAACGAAGCCAAAAAGGTTTTAGAAAAGCTGATTCCTGAAAAATGGATTGAAGAAGAAAGTATTTGTCATAAATTATTTAAGAAGTGATGCATCAATTTATAAGCAAAAAATTAGATCAGAATATTAATAAATCTCAATGAAATTTTACTCCAAACTATCGACATCATGCTCAACTTAAAATTATTTGAAAGTAAAAAGGTAAGAACACATTGGGATGCAGAAAAAGAGCAATGGTATTTCTCTGTAATAGATGTAATTGAAATACTTACTGATAGCTCCATTCCAAAAAGATATTGGAGTGATTTAAAAAAGAAGCTACAGGCAGAAGGAAGTGAGGTGTACGAAAAAATCGTACAACTGAAATTGGAAGCAAGCGATGGTAAAAAGTACGCTACGGATTGCCTCAACACGCCTGACTTACTTAGAATGATTCAGTCTATCCCATCACCAAAAGCCGAACCTTTTAAGCAATGGCTTGCAAAAACCGGCTATGAAAGAATTGAAGAGATACAAGACCCGGAAAAAAGTATTGATAGGGCAATGGAGAACTATTTAAAACTTGGTTATAGCAAAGAGTGGATCAACCAACGGTTGAAAAGTATTGAAGTAAGAAAAGAACTTACTGATGAATGGGAAAACAGGGGTGTAAAAAAGGGACAGGAATTTGCAACACTTACTGATTTAATCACACAGGGATGGAGCGGCAAAACAGTGAAGCAATACAAGCAACATAAAAATCTAAAGAAGGAAAGCCTTAGAGATAATATGACCAATCTTGAGCTGGTGCTCAACATGCTTGCAGAAGCTACAACTACAGAGATCAGCAAGGAAAAAGATCCAAAAACTTTCGATGACAATAAAAAAATTGCCCAACAAGGAGGCACCATTGCAGGTGATACGCGAAAAGCAATTGAAGCAAAATCCGGGAAAAAGATTGTAAGCTCACTTAATGCAAAGAAATTGAGATCAGAAGCCGAGATAAAAAAATTAAAAGGGTGACGTAAAATTTTTGTTGAAAAATAGATGTTGCATTTTGTCCTCTTTTAAATATGTGATAAGCAACGAAATGAATTTATGGCAAAAGTTACCAATACAAAATTAGATACGCAGCATTTATTCGCGGCGGTTTGCCGTCTTGTAAATGAAAGTAAAGCATCAATAGCAATTGCCGTAAATCAGCGGCTCACGATGCTGTATTGGAGTATAGGTAAAATGATAAAGACTGAGATTCTCCAAAATCAAAGGGCAGAATATGGCGAACAAGTTATTGATACCTTATCAAAAAAACTAACTGAAGAATATGGTAAAGGTTGGAGTAAACAACAACTCTGGAATTGTCTCTACACTGTAGAGATTTTCCCAAAAGAAAAAATTATCTCTACGCTGTCGGGAGAATTAAGCTGGTCGCATTTAAAAGAGCTTATTTATATAAAAGATAATTTGCAGAGAGAGTTTTATATTCAGTTATGCAGAAATGAAAGATGGAGCGTACGGCAACTAAGAGAACGAATAAATAGTATGCTTTACGAACGTACAGCACTTTCCAAAAATCCCGAATCGCTCATTCGTAAAGAGCTTGCGGCTCTTAATAATAAAGAGGTAGTTTCACCCGATTTATTTTTCAGAGACCCTTACCTTCTTGATTTTTTAGGCTTACAGGATACCTTTAGCGAAAAGGATTTGGAATCTTCCATCATTGCCTACCTGCAACGTTTTATTATTGAGTTGGGTAATGACTTTGCTTTCCTAGCGAGACAAAAACGCATACAGGTTGATGGTGAAGATTATTATATTGACCTGCTTTTTTACAACCGGCAGCTTCAGAGGTTGGTAGCAATTGATCTTAAGTTGGGAAAATTTAAAACTGCCTATAAATCACAAATGGAACTATACCTCAACTGGCTGATTAAATACGAAAAAAAGGAAAATGAAAATGCACCGATAGGATTGATTTTATGTGCCGATAAAGCAGACGAACATATAGAACTTCTCGAGCTTGACAAAGGAAATATTAGAGTAGCTCAATATTACACAAGCTTGCCTTCCAAGAAATTATTGCAACAAAAACTACACCTTGCGCTGTTAGCTGCAAAGGAAAAGTTTGAAACGAAATCATCTCCTTAACGTATTCGTGGAATCGAACTTTCCAACCTATTAGGATCAGCAATGTCAAAAATCCCTCTCAAAATAAAAATCTTCTTTCTCACCGCTACCGTTTTATTCACCTGGTTTTGGTTTTCGCTTCCTTCCAAATTATTTAACGATCCCACGAGTTTTGTAATTGAAGATAAAGACGGGAATCTTTTAAATGCATCCATCGCATCCGACGGACAATGGCGTTTCCCTTATGATGAAAATGTGCCGGATAAATTTATAAAGTGTATTACAACTTTTGAGGACAAAAGATTTTATAGTCATCCCGGCGTTGATGTTTTGGCAATAGCAAGAGCAGCTTTAAGAAATGTAAGGAGCAAAGAAGTAGTGCAGGGAGGAAGCACACTCACAATGCAGGTGATACGGTTAAGTCGCCATGAAACCAGGAGAAACATTTGGGAGAAAATTATTGAAAGCATTCAATCAGTTCGGCTGGAATGCAGTTATTCAAAAAATCAAATCCTGGCTTTGTATGCATCCAATGCGCCATTTGGCAGTAATGTGGTGGGCCTCGATGCAGCATCATGGAGGTATTTTGGGCGCAGCCCGGAAAAACTAAGCTGGGGTGAAATGGCAGCGTTGGCGGTATTGCCAAATGCACCTGCGCTTGTTCACCCGGGAAAAAACCGCGATGTGTTATTAAAGAAAAGAAATGCATTGCTCGATAAACTTTTGGCAAATAAAATACTCGACAATGCAACATGTTATCTTTCTAAATTGGAACCACTTCCCGGCAACCCGCTTCCGCTGCCGCAGATAGCTCCGCATTTACTTCAGCGGTATAAGCAGGATGTAAAAGAAAACGCCGGCCTTTCTTCGCGAACGGAAACAACGATTGATATCAATCTTCAAAAAAATGTGATTAGTATTTTGGATCAGCACCACAATGTTTTAAAAGGAAACGGAATTAATAATGCCTGTGCGCTGGTGCTGGATGTGGAGACCGGAAATGTATTGGCCTATGTAGGAAATATTTATAAACCTGCAGACCCGGAAATGGAAAGTGATGTGGATGTAATAAAAGCGCCGCGAAGCCCCGGCAGCGCATTGAAGCCTATTTTGTATGCTTCCATGTTTAGCGATGGAATGATCTTACCCAATTCATTAATTCCCGATATCCCCACGCAAATAGGTGGATACACTCCGCAGAATTTTGATCTTGGATATGATGGTGCTGTACCGGCGTCGTTAGCTCTTTCACGGTCGCTCAATATTCCCGCTGTTAAATTATTACAGCAATATAAGTACCAGCGGTTTTATGATTTGCTGAAGCAACTCGGTATGACAACTCTTAACCGTCCTGCGGATAATTATGGCCTTTCACTTATATTGGGTGGCAGCGAGGTAACCATGTGGGACCTTGCCGGCATCTATGCCGGTATGGCAAGAACCTTAAATCACCAGAAGAAAAATAAAGGCCTTGCTTTAAAAGAAGATTTTCATCCGCCCAATTATTTTATAAAGAAAGACAATACGAAAAAAGCAGCAAGTGATGATGCTATCAATTCATTAGATGCCACTTCAACGTGGTTTACTTTCCAGGCAATGGAAGAAGTAATGCGGCCTGGTGAAGAAGGCTTGTGGCAGGAGTTTTCATCATCGCAGCGTATTGCATGGAAAACGGGAACGAGCTTTGGCTTCAGGGATGCGTGGGCCATCGGCATTACTCCAAAATATGTGGTCGCTGTGTGGACGGGAAATACAGATGGTGAAGGGCGCCCGGGCCTTATTGGCGTACAAACATCTGCTCCTGTTATGTTTGACATTTTCAGGGAGTTGCCTTCGTCAAAATGGTTTGCAAAACCTGTAAACAATTTTTCATTCATTCCCGTTTGCAGGGAAAGTGGTTATAGGGCAAATGTGGATTGCCCAAACCCGGATACAATTATGGTTTCTAAAAACGGCTACAAATCACCGTTATGCCCTTATCACAAAATGATTCATCTCGATGCAACCGGCAGTTATCGTGTTGATGAAAGTTGTGAATCGCCTTCCAGTATGATTCATCAAAGCTGGTTTGTTTTAACGCCTGCGATGGAATGGTATTACAAACAAAAGAATCATGATTACAGACCACTGCCGCCATTTAAGCCCGGTTGTGATCTTGCTAATATTGGAAGACAAATGGAGTTAATATATCCGCAGCAGGATGCTAAAATATATGTTCCTTTGGAAATAAATGGCAGCCGCGGCAAAACGGTATTTACTGCTACCCATAGAAAACCGGGAAGTAAAATCTTCTGGCATCTTGATGATGCGTTTGTTGGTACCACTACAAATTATCATCAAATGGCTTTAAGCCCTGCTCCCGGAAAACATTTGCTTACTATTGTGGATGAAAATGGCGAAAGTGTGAGCAGGATATTTGAGATAATAACCCCTAACCCCTGAGGGGGAACAATGACAACAAATGCAAACAAAAAATAAATTTTTTAAGCTCGCAAATCATCACTTTAAATTCGGGATGTATTTATTCTATAGGCTTCCCGCTGCATTTTTTTCAGGAGTAAGAGTGCGGGAGATTACCGAAGAAAAATGCATTACATCAGTTCCATTTAAATGGCTTACGCAAAATCCTTTTAGATCAACTTATTTTGCATCGCTTGCAATGGCTGCTGAAATGAGCACGGGAACTTTGGCATTAAGTAATGTTTACAAAAGAACGCCTTCCGTATCAATGCTGCTTACAAAAATGGAAGCGGCTTATTTTAAAAAAGCAACAACGCGTATTTTTTTTACCTGTGAGCAAGGAATGGAGATTGCTTCAATTGTAAGTGAAGCTATTCAAACCGGTGAAGGGAAAAGCATGGTTGCGAAATCAACAGGAAGAAATGCTAACGGAGATATCGTGGCTGAATTTTCGTTTACCTGGTCATTCAAATCGAAGCCGAAAATATAAAAACGAGAGTTTAACTTGTTATAAGTTAAATAATGCTATTAATAATTGGTGTACATTAATCAGTATGATTAATTGCCACGATCTTTAGGTCAATGTCATTTAGTTAAGCTCCGGGAGGAGCATCCTGTTTATAGTAAAAAGAAATAAAGCATTTGGCTCCATAGGAGCCACCTTGAAAACAGGAGACTCCTCTGGAGTCAATCGTATTTTTTGTTATTATTTTCTATAAACAGGCAGCCACCATGTGGCTAAAATCCTTAAGTAAATGACATTGACCTTTAGGTCGTGGATTGTTTAAAGGCAGTATTGGCTTTAGCCAAAATAACCCGGGCAGGTTTAAGATTTGAAATTAATCATAAAGAGATAAATGCTTTATTGCAAGATATATTTAAATTGTTTTGGCTAAAGCCGATTATTAGCGGCAATAAACCACGACCTAAAGGTCATGGCAATTTTTTTTGACGAGTTATATATTAATCGGATTATATATTACACGATGTGCATTAACCAAATTAATCTCAATAAATAAAATCAAAAAGAAAGTTATGAAGATTGCATTTCACGGCGCAGCCCGTACGGTTACAGGTTCAAAACATTTACTCACTTTAAAGAATAGAAAAAAATATTTATTGGATTGCGGGATGTTCCAGGGCATGGGAAAAGATACCGATGAAATGAATCGTGACTTTGGATTCATTGCTTCTGAGGTAGATTATTTAATTCTTTCACACGCACATGTTGATCACTGTGGCCTTATTCCTAAACTGGTAAAAGAAGGTTTTAAAGGAAAAGTTTTTTCGACACCCGCAACAAAAGACCTCTCTGCAATTCTTATGGCGGACAGTGCCGGCATACAGGAAAACGATATCAGGTTTGAAAATAAAACACGCGCCGCTCAGGGCAAACCTTATTTGGCGCCTTTGTATGTGATGGAAGATGCGGTGAAAGCCGTTGAATATTTTGTTACTGTTGATTATGGAGCCTGGCATACCATAGATGAAAGTGTTCAATTTATGTATCTTGATGCAGGCCACATTATAGGCAGTGCTACGGTTCATTTAAAAATAAATGAAAGCGGGAAGGAAACGCATCTGACTTTCTCAGGTGATGTAGGAAGATACCGCGATGTGATATTAAGATCGCCGGCTGATTTCCCGCAGGCAGATTATATTATTATTGAATCAACTTATGGTAATAAACTTCATGATGGAGTAACGAGTACGCCTGATGATCTTTTACAATGGATAACTAAAACTTGTTTGCAGAAAAAAGGCAAATTAATTATTCCCGCGTTTAGCGTTGGCCGCACACAGGAAATTTTATTCTCACTAAATCAACTTGAAAACGAAAACAGGTTACCGCAATTAAAATATTTTGTTGATAGCCCATTGAGTCTCGAAGCGACAAAAGTCATTGAAAGCTATCCCCAATATTTTAATAGCCGGATTCAAAAAATATTAAAAAACGATGAGGACCCTTTTGCATTCAAAGGTTTAAAATTTGTGCAAAGTGTTGACGAAAGTAAAATGCTGAATTATTTGGACGAGCCATGTGTAATCATTTCTGCAAGTGGCATGGCGGATGCAGGAAGGGTGAAGCACCACATAAGCAACAACATTGAGAACAGCCGGAACTCGATTTTGTTTTCAGGATATTGTGAGCCCCGGTCTTTAGGAGGCAGATTAAAACTTCATCCAAAGGAGGTCGGGATTTTCGGCGTGACACATGAAGTAAATGCAGAAATAGGAGAGATAAGAAGTATGAGTGCACATGGGGATTACAATGATCTGAGCCAGTGGCTTTCCTGCCAGGACCCGAAACAGGTGAAAAAATTATTTTTAGTGCATGGAGAATATGATGTGCAATTGGATTTTAAAAATCGTTTAATCGGGAAGGGATTTTTCGATGTAGAAATTCCTGAAAGGCATTGGGAGATTGGATTGGGATAGATTTGATTTGTATTTAAATAATAGCGAGTTAGCACTTTTTCAAAAAATTGTCTTTGATTTCAAATGTATGCAATAACTATAGGTAAAAGATTAGCCCGAAGGGCTTAAATTCTAATAACCATCGGTGAAACCGGTGGAAAAAAACAATAAAGTGAAAGGTAACCCCGACAGGGGTTGAACCCAATCTTATCAATTAAGCATAATCAAAATCAAATGTCTTACCGGCAGATTTTTTACCAAATTGTTTTTGGCACTAAATATAGGAAGCCAACAATCAATAATGAATTTGAAAAAGAGCTATACAAATATATTTATGGAATAATAAAAAATAAAAAGTGTAAGCTATATCGTGTAAATGGGATGGAAGACCATATTCATATTATGTCCGACCTTCATCCTACAATATGTTTAAGTGATTATATAAAAGATATAAAAGTGGCCAGTAGTATATGGATGAAGGAAAGTGGAAAATTTCCGGCATTTGAAGGTTGGCAGGATAAGTATGGAGCATTCACCTATTCTGTCAGAGAAAAAAACATGATCATTAATTATATTAAAAATCAGAAAGAGCATCATAAGAAAGAAAGCTTTTATGATGAGTTTAAGCGGTTGTTGATTGAGAATGAAATTGAATTTGATGAAAAATATTTACTGTAATGATTGTGTTCAACCCCTTCGGGGTTGAGATGAAGTTGTCTGTTGATTGCCCAGGGCTTTGCTGCCCCGGGTTATTAATATTTAAGCCCTTCGGGCTATTGAGGTGATGTAAGTTTTCAAATTAGTATGAAAACTTATGAAATAATTTAAAAGTAAATTTGCAGCAATAAAAAATTAATAAATGCTGCCAATATTAAAGCATGATACAACTGAAAAAGAAAATTGAGGTAATAGAAAAAAGATGCTTAAAGGATCAAGCAGAGCAGGGTTTAATGCAAAAAAATAAATGAGATTATAGATTTAAAGAATCATCCATTGTTATACAAAACAGATTAAGAAATGGGTGGGAAAGGACGGTGAATTGATATAAAAAATATAATAATTAGAAAATGGCAAAGGTTGGAATAAATATAGCAACAGGGACTTTACAACAAGATGAAATTATTGTGGGCATTGATTTGGGGACTACAAACAGCCTTATCGCAATCATTCATCCCGATACAAAAAAAGCGGTTGCACTGAAGGAATATGACAGTGCATCGTTGGTTCCTTCTGTTATACATTTTGGAGAGGCCGGAGAAATAAGTGTAGGGGAAGAAGCGAAACAATTTCTGATCACAGAACCTCAAAACACTATTTTTTCTGCGAAAAGATTGATGGGGAAATCCTACAATGACCTTAAAGAACATAAAACCGTTTTTACTTATAAGATCATTGATGACGATACGGAAAGCCTGGTAAAAGTTCAGGTAGGCAACCTGCCTACCGGACAGGCAGGTAAGTTTTATTCGCCCATAGAGCTTTCGTCTTTTATTTTGAAAGAATTAAAACAAAGGGCCGAGCATATTCTAAAAACTCCGGTAAACAAAGCCGTCATAACTGTTCCCGCTTATTTTAATGATGCACAAAGGCAGGCGACACGTGATGCAGGGAAGCTTGCAGGGCTTGATGTACTGCGAATCATAAATGAACCAACTGCTGCAAGCCTTGCTTACGGTATAGGACTTAATAAAGAGGAGGAGAAAACAATTGCGGTGTATGACCTTGGTGGAGGCACATTCGATATTTCGATTTTAAAAATTAGCAACGGTGTTTTTGATGTGCTTTCAACTAATGGCGATACTTATCTTGGCGGAGATGATTTTGATAATGAGATTGTGAAATTCTGGATACAACAGGCAGGATTAAACGAAAAAGAGATACAGGAAAATAAAGAGCTTTCTCAAGAGCTAAGGCTCAAGGCCGAAGAAGCAAAAAAACATCTTTCCTCCAATGAAAAATTTTCAGCAACGATTAATAATATCACGCTTGAGATTTCTAATAAGGAATTTGAATCATTGATTCAGCCCTATGTAGAAAAAACAATTGCATCCTGCAGAAGTGCTTTGAAAGATGCGAAACTTTCGGCTTCGGATATACAGGATGTTGTGATGGTGGGAGGATCAACAAGAGTTCCCATGGTAATAAAAAGTGTAAGTGAATTTTTTGGGAAAAATGTAAATAACACCGTAGATCCTGATGAAGTAGTTGCTCTTGGTGCTGCGATCCAGGCTGATATTTTAGCGGGAAATAATAAAGATTTTTTACTGCTAGATATTACACCGCTTTCACTTGGAATTGAAACCAGGGGCGGACTGATGGATGTATTGATACCAAGAAACTCAAAGATTCCTTCCACTGCTTCGAGACAATATACAACCCAGGTTGCCGGTCAAAGCGGAATGAAGATCGCCGTTTACCAGGGAGAAAGAGATTTGGTAAATGATAACAGGAAACTCGCGGAATTCAATCTTACATCAATACCAGGCATGCCTGCTGGCTTGCCAAAAGTTGAGGTTACGTTTCTAATAAATGCTGATGGTATTTTAGTAGTAAAAGCAAAAGAGCTAAGAAGCGGTGTAGAACAAAGTATAGAAGTCCAGCCTCAATACGGATTGACAGATGAAGCGGTAGAAAAAATGTTATTGGAATCAATCACTCATGCTAAGGATGATATAGCAACAAGGGCTTTGCTGGAAGCGAGAACAGAAGCAGAAGAACTTTTAGAAACTACGGAGAAATTTATCCAAAAGAATTCAGGCAACCTCTCCCAGGAAGAAATGATCAATACTGCAAATGCTATGCAGGCGTTGCAACTTTCCCTTACCATGGACGATAAAGATTTAATTCAATCAAAAATCGAAGAGCTAAATGACATTTCACGACCTTATGCGGAAAGAGTCATGGATAATGCCATTAGCTCCGCAATGAAAAATACAAGTGTTTACGATAATTGAGTTTTATATCTTAATGCAGGCTTCTCAATATATATCCAGGAAAGAAATGCCAATATGCAGGAAGATGCAAGCGATAAAAGAAGATTAACAAGTACAGATTGACTGAAGCCCGACATTTGAAAAAATAATTGTTGCAGCGGAAATGTATATATGTAAACTCCGTAGGAAATATCATTCCTAATTAAAATATTAAATCGCCTGGTAAAAGCAACAAAATAAGTTGCGAGGCTAAAAAATATTACTTCATCAATCAATAAATTAATTGATATTATCCCCGATATTTTTAGGACGAGGAGCAAGCCACTTATCAAAAATAAATATGGAAAATATTTCTTCGGGATAAATCCCGTTTCTAAGAGTGCTCCGAATAAAAAAGCAGCAGCAAGAAGCATATTTTTCTGATCGGGCACTATTGCTAATTGGCGACCTAGGTTTATAAACGCCAAAGAACAACCAAACAGGATTATCAAAACAACAATTAGCCATTTCCTGTTCTTAAAAATGCCAGCTAGTAATAATATAAATAAGAGGGTGTACAGTTCAAGTTCAAGGCCTATGCTCCACAAAGAGCCGTTAAACCCTGTCATGGGAAATCCACTCTCTTCAAAAACACCGGGCAACCTAAACCTGATCTTAAAGCCCGATGAAGTCCACAAATACTTCCACGTATCCGCATCTGTAAAATATTGTCGAGCGCTAAACCTGGTCAATAGTGGCCCGGCAATAAACACGCTTACAATTACAACTATTATCAATGCCGGATAAATTCTCAATACCCTTTTTTTTAGAAATATCAACGGAGATTTGGAATTAGCGGCGCTTAAGCTTACCAAATAACCACTTGTGAAAAAGAAGATATACAAGCCGATTGACGACAGATAAAAATTTCCATTGGTAAGAAGATGAAGGAATTCTGTTTGTGCATGGCCTGTAATAGCATAAGAATGAGTCACTGCTACCAGGACCGCCGCGAAAATTCGCAGGAAGTTAAAATTATTGCGATGACTCATGCCGGAACTTGATCAATTTAAAGCAGTAAAATGAATTACAGGAGTGACTGCAGGCGATTCACATACTTGCCAATCATATCGAACTCGATATTTACTTTCATACCGGTTTCCAAATACTGCATATTGGTATGCTTGTATGTGTACGGTATAATCGCAACACTAAAAATATTTATTCCAAGATTAAAGACTGTAAGGCTAATTCCATTTAAACAAATGGATCCTTTTTCAATAATAAGGCCGGCAAACTTTTCATCGAATTCAAAAGTAAATTCATGGCTTCCATCAGTGTCTTTTACTGATGTGCATGTGGCAGTGCTATCCACGTGACCCTGTACGATATGGCCATCAAGCCGGCCATTCATTTTCATGGAACGCTCGAGATTGATTGATTCTTTAGTTTTCCAGGTGCCAATATTTGTTTTATCAAGGGTCTCTTTTATGGCAGTCACTCTGTACAAATCGTTGCTAATATCTTCAACGGTAAGGCAAACGCCATTATGACAAATGCTCTCATCAATTTTCATTTCAGGGGCGATATCGCTTTGGATGAAAAAAGTTTTATTTGATCCTTTTTCAACAATCTCGTGTAAAATGCCCAAACCTTCGATGATTCCCGTAAACATATGAATGCTTTGTTTCTTTACTTTTTTTTAAGATTTGCAGATCGCTGTATATTTTAAATTTAAAAATTTACTTTATCTTCGCATTCCTAAAAAATAAAAAGGAATATTTATGCTGATTATTGATTCAAAAGATTGCGAAAATATTGATAAAGCGCTCAAAAAGTACAAGAAAAAATTTGAAAAGAGCCGTACATTATTGCAGTTGCGTGAACGCCAGGCTTTTACCAAGCCCTCAGTAAAGCGTCGTCACGAGGTACTGAAAGCAGTCTACAAGCAACAAATAGATAGTGGTAAGATAGAAGTGTAGAAAAATTTCTAATTTATATAATCGTTATACCGGATAGCCAGAGGTTTCTTAACTTTATGCTACCGGTTTTTTTATGCCTACGACTGAAACATACCCCATACAGGAATTTCTCAACTATCTCACGTTTCAGAAACGTTATTCTCAACATACCATTATATCTTATAAAACTGACCTTTCTGCCTTTTTTGATTTTGTAGAAGGTCAATATAATAATATAGAACTCGACGAAATATCTCCTTCTATTGTTCGTACGTGGCTTGCTTCGGTGAAAGAGAGTAAGCCTTCTTCAAAAACAATAAATCGTAAAATCTCCACCCTTAAATCGTTTTTTAAGTACCAGCTTCGAATGAAAAATGTTGCGGTGAGCCCCATGACATCTATCAACTCGGTTAAAATCAGCAAGCGTTTGCCATCATTCGTTGCACAGAAAGACATAAATACTTTACTTCAACATTTAGAATTTCCTGATACGTGGGAGGGGAAAACGAATTTCCTTCTTTTGAATATTTTTTATAACACGGGGGTGAGGTTAAGTGAACTGATTAATTTAAAAGAAAGCCAGGTTGACAAAAGCAATGGCATTATTAAAGTGCTTGGTAAAGGGAATAAAGAAAGAATATTACCTGTGAATAATAAGTTGCTGCTTGAGATAAGCAATTACATTTCTGCAAAAAAACAAAGGCCGCATACTGTATCAACAGAATTCTTACTGGAAAATGAAAAAGGCAAAAAGCTGTATCCCAAATACGTATATAGAGTTGTAAAAAAGTATATAGGAGCCGTGTCTACTAATGAAAGGAGAAGCCCGCATGTGTTACGCCACAGCTTTGCCACTCATTTAACTAATAATGGGGCAGATATTAATGCAATTAAAGAACTGTTGGGCCATTCAAGCCTGGCGTCAACCCAGGTTTACACGCATAATTCGATTGAAAAGCTTAAAGATGTTTATAAATTATCTCATCCAAAATCATAATGTATGATACTAAAATCTTTTTTTGAAAAATGCGTTATGAAATGTAATTTCAATTACTCACTTATTCAATGCTTACAGTAAATCGAAAATAGCCAATGCGTTTTCAATTTTCCCTTCTTTATTATTATTCTTCACAACAAAAATCATGATTACAATGAACGTAAACATTCAAACGCTGCATTTTGAAGCAGACTCAAAGTTGGTTTCGTATGTTGAAAAGAAACTCTCAAAGCTGACCCAGTTCCACGAGCGAATTACAAAGGTTGATGTGTTCTTAAAACTCGATAACGTTGTACACAACATTAAGGATAAAGTTGCTGAGATAAAGGTTCATGTTCCGCGACACGACTTTTTTGTAAAACACTCTTCGAAGTCTTTTGAGGAGAGTTTTGATTTTGCCCTTGATTCTGTGATTACTCAAATAAAAAGAAAAAAAGAAAAGTTGGCGGCCTGATTTTAATATTTATAAATACAGTACCATAAAGTCCCCGGAACCCCGGGGATTTTTATTGAAAACATTTTTTATTCGATAAGCACAAGTCTATTTTCACTGCAGGAATTCTATTAATTTTTGGGCAGTAACGTTTTTGAAATTTATGATTTTTGCTCTCTGGAATTTTGATTGCAAATATTCTTTTTCAAAATTTTTCCATTAAACATTTTCCATTACCTTTGCCTTCCCAAAAAATAACCTCCAAAGGTATGTTTCAGGGGAAGTTCATTGCAAGTCTGTATTTGAGGCAAATTGCCAGTGTAGCTCAGTTGGCCAGAGCAGCTGATTTGTAATCAGCTGGTCGGGGGTTCGAATCCCTCCACTGGCTCTTAGTTTATGATTTTAGATTTAAAGTTTAGAGAGCTAATTTATTTTCAATCTACATCGGCAATCTTAATTTTAGTATCATTTTCGGGCAGTTACCAGAGTGGCCAAATGGAGCGGACTGTAAATCCGCTGTCTTCGACTTCGGTGGTTCGAATCCACCACTGCCCACTGCATATAAATTAGTTTTTTGAAATAGTATTTAACAAGCGGAAGTAGCTCAATTGGTAGAGCGATAGCCTTCCAAGCTATAGGTCGCGAGTTCGAGGCTCGTCTTCCGCTCTGAATCGGTCAATAAGACATTAGTCAATGGGTCATAAATCTACTTATTGACTTAATGACCACTGACTTCAATGACTTAACAAGCTGTTGTAGCTCAGGGGTAGAGCATCCCGATGTAATCGGGAAGGTCGTGGGAAAATAAGTTATTTGACAATTATAAGACTTCTTTCAAGCTGTTGTAGCTCAGGGGTAGAGCACTTCCTTGGTAAGGAAGAGGTCGTGAGTTCAATTCTCATCAACAGCTCAATTCGAGAATTTGAATTTGAGGTTGATAGAGCAATCCCGATAAAGATCGGGAAGGTCGTGAGTTCAATTCTCATCAACAGCTCATTTTTGAGGCTAAACCGGCATTTGAAAAAATAGCCTGATGACATGTTAAGGCAAAGTAGAAATTTTTAAAATCAAATATTAAAATAAAATAAAATGGCAAAAGAGAATTTTAAAAGGGATAAACCCCACGTTAACGTAGGTACTATAGGTCACGTGGATCATGGTAAAACCACGTTGACAGCCGCTATAACCGATATTTTGTCTAAAAAAGGTTTGGCGGAAAAAAGAAATTATGATGATATTGATGGTGCTCC
>JBBSBD010000013.1:0-47421 GCA_038251675.1 Chitinophagales bacterium
AGAAGGGTTTGATGTAATAATTACGGATTCACTATACAACGACAGTGTACCATTAAACACTGTAAAAAAGCAAATACCTGATGCCGGAGCTACTGTGAAAGTAAACAGGACTGTTTTTCTAAACATCAATCCTGCGTCGCTTCCTTTGGTTGATATGCCGAGGCTTGAAGGTCTTAGCTATAGATTTGCTGTGGAAAAGCTTCAAAAAAATCATTTGAAATTGGGAGATACCAGCTACAGGGCGGATTTCATGAAAGGCTCCATTCTTGAACAGGATTATAATGGAAATAAAATTCAGCCAGGTACCAAACTGCGGTGGGGCAGTTCAATAAATCTTATTATTGGTGGAGGCCTGGTAGCCGAAGAAATTCGTGTGCCGGATTTGTTAGGGCTTACCGTATCGGAAGCCCGCGCCAGGTTACAGGCGACAGGTTTATTGCTTGCGGCCATACTCACAACCGGGCCTGTTACCGATACTCTGAATGCATTTATAGTTAGACAAAATCCAGATGTAGTGGACGAAGATCAGAAACCCGCTTACATCCAGCCTGGGCAGACAGTTGATATATGGGTGTCAGTTGATCCTCCCGAAATAGATAGTTTACAAAAAGAAAATCAATAATTAACAGCATGACAAATATTACTCCAGAGGAAGTTAAAAAAAGGCTTGACGCCGGAGAAAAACTAAATCTTATAGATGTAAGAGAGCCTCATGAGAATGCGGAATTCAATATTGGAGGTACATTGATTCCAGTTGGTAAGATTCAATCGATGCAGGTAGAAGAGATAGAAGACCTCCGTAACGAGGAAGTAATTTTATATTGCCGGAGCGGAAATCGCAGCGGCATTGCAGCTATGGTGCTCGACCAGCTTGGTTTTACAAACACAAAGAATTTAACCGGTGGAATGCTTGCGTGGGGAGAGAAGTTTAAGAGTTAAGTTCATAGCTTGCAGCTCACATTCCTAAACAAATAAAGCGGACAAGAATGCCCGCTCGGAATGTGCTAAAACTAAAAAGCACATGAGAATACACCAAAATTAAAAGCAGATTTCGTCGGAAACAAATCATGATTACTCAACCGTGAAAATTTTCGGCTTGCAGATGAATAATTTGGAGTGAGGGGATAATAATTTGTTATCTCAAACAGTATATTATGAGGCAAGCTAAACTTATTGAAGTCGAAGCAAAGTATTTTGCGCTCATGTTAAAACAAAGGCATTTTGAAATTTAAAGAATTACCTTATAGTTTACTTTGCCTAGCAGCTATTTTAATTTTAATATTTGGTCAGATGATGTTGGGTGACTCAGTGCTGGATACTCATTTGCATAACACATACCTTTTTTTTCCTGCAACTTCTTACATTTGGTTCCCGACTATTTTTTTGATTGTATTTTGGATTATTTATTTGCTAACAAAAAAATTCTTATACTCAAAAAAGCTTAGCTGGATACATGTTATGCTAACTATTATGCTCTGTGGTTCTATCTCTATTGGTCCATTCCTATATCTTTTTACACATTCTTATCATGGACTTGCAGGAACGCCAAGAAGATATTATGACTTTGGCAAGTTCAGTGATTTAAATGTTTTCGGAAGAGTTACAAAGACTATAATAATTTTAACATCAATCGCTGCGCCGACGGTTTATTTGGCTAATCTATTTATGGGCTTATACAAACGTGAATGATACATTCCTAATATGGGACTGTATTTGGCTCAACAGGCAAATCTCACATTGCTGCTAACTTAATTAGTTCCGGCAGTATAATTTTACTAACTAACTTAAGCAAGCATATATTAAAGAGCAGTGGTCTTTATTAGCTATAACATATTTTTTCCAACCTTTACTTTCCCTTGAAGCCTTATACTATAACTTTATATTCATCGCAGCCATAAAATTTATCCCTGCCATGGGAAAGTAATAATTTTCTACAACCAGTTTTCCCCCGGAAAAATAATTGTAAGTATAACCATTCGATTCATACATTTTATTAAATACATTATTCAACTGGAAAATGAAATTTACCTCCTTAAAAAAGGCTTTGTGTAATGTATAGGCGAGCCTTACGTCCTCTGCGAGGTAAGGGTCAATGCTTCTCTTCATGTTTGAAGTATTATCGAGAAACTGCCGACTCACATACTTTGATTGAAAACTTACCTCTCCATTTTTAACCGGAACAATGTTGAGTGCGGCAAAGCCAACTACGCCTGGTGAGTAGGAAATATTTGTATTGGTAAATTCATTTATCAATTGACCTCCATTATCATAATCATCCACATATTCTGAGAATTTTTTTATTTTATTTTTGCTAAAAGAAATATTTCCCGAAGTGTTTATCCAGTTGGCAAATTTTACTGAAGCCTGCAACTCCATGCCAAGCCGGTAACTCTCCGGAGTATTGGTTCTGGTGTATGCACCTACGTCATTTATTTTTCCTGTATTTACAAGTTGGTTCTTATAATTCATATAATAAAAAGTGGCTCCATAAGTAAATCCAGATCCATTTTTTTCTGCCCCTAATTCAAGATCACGAAGTATTTCCGGCTTTGGTTGTTGGTTTACGCCGGCTTCAAAGTCATTCCTGTTTGGCTCCTTGGAAGCGATTGAATAAGACAGGTAAGCCTGGAAATTATTCTTATTATAAGAAACACCAACCTTTGGATTAAAGAATGCATAATTTTCATTAATATTTATTTGAGGGTGGTCTTCAAATCCCGGAATGTGATAATTTATGAATCTCCCCTGTACATCTGCAAAGGCTGAGAAACCGGGGCCTATTGTTTGTAAAATTTTCCCGTAAAAATTTACATCTGTTTTATTAGCTGGTAAATCCACATAGGTATGATTTCCCGTGAACCCATATTGTGTCCAGGTGACAATGTTGTAATGCTTACCATCATATTTACTGTAACCTCCTCCAAATGTGAGGTGCGTCTTATTCTTATTATGCTGAATTGAAAAGACAGTTCCGTAGAAATAATTATCCAGCCACAGTTGCCGTACAAGATCAGTGGATGTTAATGTATCAGTCCCATTAATATAGTCGGGCAGGCCATAGTCGCTAAAAGATTGATCAGCCCTGTATTCTTCATAGTATCCTTTTCCTCTTGTAAGAAAAAGAGCTACGTTAAATTTAACAACATCACTAATCTTCCTGTTATAGAAAAGTTGATAATGGGTTTGTATGTAATTATCTGTTTCATTTTTATAAGGAGACCCTGGCTTTTCAGTTCCTGCCGCATTATAAGTCCGGTTGCTGTCAAGATAACTTTCAGGAACTCCGTACCACGACTGGTAAGTTTTTTCTTTACCGCTTAAAATATTAAATCGTAAAGAGCTATTATTATTGATGTACGCGGCGCTTACATAGAATGACTGAAGGTTTGATTTTGCCCGGTCAACATAACCATCACTGCTTATTCCTGAAACCCTCCCGTCTATTGTAAAGTGGTCCCCCAATAAGCCGGTGCCCACTTTAATAGTATTCTTAAAAGTATTAAAAGAGCCAATGCTGTTATTAAGTTCGGCATATCTTTCTTTGTTCACCGTATTTGTTGAAAGGTTGATGGTAGCTCCAAATGCCCCCGCTCCGTTAGAAGAAGTACCCACGCCCCGTTGCACTTGTATAGAGTTTAGCGAGGAAGCAACATCGGGCAGGTCAACAAAAAAAGTTCCCTGGCTTTCGGCATCGTTGTAGGGAATACCGTTTAATGTTACGTTTATTCGTGAAGCATCGGACCCTCTTATTCGTATTCCTGTATAACCGATGCCATTGCCCGCGTCAGAATTTACAACTACTGCAGGAACCTGGTTTAATATAAACGGAAGGTCTTGCCCTAAGTTTGTTTTTGCAATCTGGACACTGCTAATATTTGTTTTGGTGAAGGGGGCTTTGGCTTCGGCTCTTAAAGAAACTATTTCAATGTTCTCCAGCATTAATGTGTCATTAAGCTTGATTCTTGCTGAATCCTGGGCAGAGAGATTAAGAAATGAAGAAATAAAAAGTGAGGCGAAAATAATTTTTTTCATGTGTATATTTTAAAACCATACAATGCATGAAAAAAGAGGTGTGAAAGTTTTATTAACCTCCCTTCGCAGGCATTATCCTGATCAGGTATGCGGGTATTATCTCAGCAATTTCGCCTTATGGCTAATGCACCCCGGTAATAATTAAATTATTCAGCAAATATAGGAAGAATACGATTTCTGTAATAAAACCTGTAACTTTTATTATTCTTATACGTTACAGAAAAAAACTTTTATGAAATCTCTTCTTATTCTTTTATTTACCACTTTTTGTTTTGGCGCTTTTGCGCAGCAAAATATCATCAACGATGCAAATGCAGAAGTAAGAAATGTATCTGCTTTTTCCGGGATTAAAGTATCGGGAGGTATTGATGTTTGGTTGTCGCAAGGGAATGAGTATGCGCTTGCGGTAAGCGCAGTTGAAAGCAGGTACCGGGATAATATTAAAACGGAGATAAGAAATGGCGTCCTCGTAATATGGTATGATTCAGATAACTTGAGATGGAACAGGGGAGATAAAAAGCTACGTGCTTATATTTCTTTCAAATCTCTTGAAAGCCTGGAAGCTTCGGGAGCTTGCGATTTGAAAATTAATGAAACGCTTAATTCAGAAAGCCTCATGCTAAAGCTTTCCGGGGCATGTGATATTAATGGCGCTGTGAAGGTGAGTAATATGAATATGGATTTAAGCGGCGCTTCAACGGTAAAAATTACAGGGCACGTAGATAATTTAAAACTGGAAAGCAGCGGTGCAAGCGATGTAAAGAATTATGATCTTGTTGTGGAAAATTGTATTGCAAAAATTTCAGGAGCATCTGATGTAAAAATTACAGTGACCAATTCAATATCTGCTTCAGCAAGTGGCGCAAGTTCTTTGTATTACAAAGGCAATCCGGAAAAAAGAGACGTTGCAACAAGCGGTGCAAGTTCTATTTCTCAAAGAAATAATTAGAGAGAATGACATTTTAAATGTGAAACATAAGGCGACCGAATCAGATTACTTCTATTCGATTTTGTCGTAGTGTTCCCGCTTTTTTCGGTAAATCTGCGGAGCCATTCCAAAATGATTTTTGAATAATTTGCTAAAAGAAGACACATCTTCGTATCCAACCTTAACGGCAATGTCGAATAATGAACTGCTGTTTTTTTCTATTAATTTTTTAGCTTCCTGCATTCTTATATGAGTGAGATATTTATGAGGTGTTGTCTTAAAATATTTTTTGAACTCTCTTAGTAAATGATAAGGATTTAAAAAACAGATCTTAGATAAACCTTCCAAACAAATATTTTCATCGTAGCAGGATTGAATGTAATCTTTTGCGGTGTGGATCCGCTTATATATCTCTTCGCGGGTTGTTCTTTTTTTCAACTGCACCTGGTCAATCTCGACATTCGTAGTAGCATTTAGGTTCATTAATTCTTCTAAAAAAAGATAAAGGATCTCAACTAATTGCTTTGGATCATTAGCTGCATTACCATAATAGTTTTTTATAGCTGCTATATAAAAATTTGTTTTATGATTATGGGAATAGAGTTTCTCAAAAATCCTGAAGTTAGCGGCTGTTTCCTTAAATGGGTCGTCAACAATTCTGCCTGCCGGTGCAGAATTAAAAGCCATCAATGCCTTAATATTATTAGGAGTAAAGTTTAATGTAAACGATTCTGTTATTGATTCTGAATTGATATAGCTCTCATACTTGTTGCCTTCATTAAGCAACAAAAAATTAGAATCATTTACAGCATAGGTTGTATTTTTTAATTTGTAGAATTCCTTTCCGTTGAAGGCACATTTTACAGACAATGGTGTCCAGTGCTCGGGATAATATATGCCTGAGCTTTTGCAGTTAATTATAACTATTGAATCAGCATGTTGTTTATACCAGTCGTCCTCCCCATAATGGTTATCAGTTGCTGGAAAATCAGTTATGTATTTTACTTCGTGTTTCATCAACAGTGTTTAATTTTTTATACCGAACCGAATAATTTTTTTTGCAACATTGGATAAATTCATTTCCAAAAAAATAATTTGTCAATATTCGCCATGTTAAAAAACGGCTAAGCAATTAAATTGAGCAATAGTAAGCCAGTTAAATTTTTTCAAAATGTATTTCAGAACCATGAAACTTTATATCGTATCCATTTGTATTTTTCTATTTGCCCCGGCAACTATAATAGCGCAGGGTAATAAAAGTATAGACACAGAAATCTCCTTAAATGCTGCTGATTCATTTTATTATGCCCTTGATTGGAAAAATGCAAAGATCATTTATGATCAACTTTTATCGGATACATCTACGGATGCCATTCATCTAAACCGTGTTGGCTTTTGTGATTTTAAGTTAAAAGATTATGATGCTGCCAAAAGTTTTTTTCAAAGATCGCTAAATGCAAATCCCATTCCGCCTGTAAAGGCTTCAGTTTATTCGAGAATGGCGAGACTTAATGCCATTCATAAGAATAATGAACTTGCTTTGGCAAATATAGACAGCGCTGTTGCTGCGGGATACAGTTCGTACGAAGAATTAGACACACTTTCAGATTTCAATAATATCAGGAGCGACAATCGCTTCAAAGAAACCAGGAAAAGAGTTTTCGGAATTCGCTTTCCATGTATGGCAAATCCAAAAGCAAGGGAGTTTGATTTTTGGGCAGGTGATTGGGATGTTTATGTAACCGGTACAAAAAACTATGCAGGGCACAACACCATTCAAATTATTTCGGGCGGATGTGCGCTCCTGGAAAACTGGGAAAACTCCGCCGGAACCGGGAAGAGTATCAATTTTATTGACCCCATTACAAATAAATGGAAACAAACATGGGTAGGTTCCTATTCCGGAGGAATACAGGAATTTGTAAATGGCGAATACAAGGACAGCGCTATGAGGTTTGTATTTGAAACTACGAATGCACAAGGCAATAAGCAGATAGGCAGATTTATTTTTTATAATGAAGCTCCAGGCCAGGTAAGACAGTTTAACGAGACTTCAAGTGATAATGGCAAAACCTGGGTTACCAGCTATGACTTTACTTACATAAAAAAAGCAAAGAAGTAAGTACTAAATATTTCACCGTTTTTTTATTTGATCATTTAGATAAATAATTTTAGCATCACCTCTATATGACTTTCCTTGATAAAGACGTGTTACCGAAAAATATCAATTTTCACCATTTCGACTGCTGATTTCCCTGCTACATTTATTAAAATTCACGTTTCAGTAAAAAATTGATTTTTAATGCTTGCGTATTAATGTATCATACGTTCGATTAACGAAAAGTACACAAACGGTTGAATTGAAATTCTGTTGGATTGTAAGTGTGCAGATGTAAAATTCTGACAGTTTTTTGTTTGTTATGATTGGTCAAAATACGTCCTTGATATTTATGATCCAAAGCAGCGTTATCACAAGTTTATACATCTTTTTTAAAGAAATATATTTAATTATAAAAACTAAAACTGTTTTAATTCTTAACCACTCATAATTAAATGCTGCCAAGAAAACTAATTTGCTATTCATTAACAGGGGATGCGAATAAATTTGATTGAATTTTTATCCTGTCAAAAACCAAAATTTGATTTGATACAAAAAAAATCTTTAACCTCTCGCTGCTATGATTAAGGATAAATTTTTAAAGTTTTTCTCTATTCCATTTTTAGGAATGGTAATTCCTTTTTTATCTGGTATTATCACCTATTCCCGTTACACAATATTCGAGCTCATAGCAATTCACTTATATTTTATTTTGCTTTCGTTTTGTATTTGGTCGGGGGCAAGCTGGATCCACAAAAAGATCCGTTTCATTTTCAAAAATTTTCAAAATCCTATTATTAAAGTTTTCTCTGTTTCAATGATCAGCGGGCTATATGGAGCGGCCATCTCGGGTATTTTTTCTATAGCATGGTTCAAGATGTCAGAAGAAGATTTTAGCTGGCTCCCGGTATTTAAATGCATTGCGTTTTCATCGTTTGCCGTGGTATTATTTACTTTGGTTTATGAAATATTATTTCTCGGTAACCAGCGCAATCTCTATACGAAAATTGTTGATCAGCTTGATTGGGAGCGGTCAAAGGCGGAAATGGCTGTTTTAAAAAATGAAATAGAACCGCATTTTATTTTTAACTCTCTTAATACGTTGTCGTATCTTATTTTAAATGATCCTAAAACGGCGCACGAGTTCAACAGTAAGCTCGCATCGGTTTATAAATATTTCCTGATAAATAAAGACAGGGAGTTGATAACTCTGCAGGGTGAACTGGAGTTTATTGAAAACTATTTCTTTGTTCTGCAGGTACGTCATGATAATAAGCTTCATTTAACAACCGAGCTCAACAATCACCATGAAGGAACGATAATGATATTGCCCTACGCATTACAGGTATTGGTAGAAAATGCGATAAAGCACAACGAGTTTACCGATGCAAATCCGCTTAACATTCGTGTCGTACTAAATGGTGAATACATCCAGATAAAGAACAATAAAAAACCCAAACCTTACATCGTAAACTCAACCGGTATAGGATTGCGCAATCTTAGTTCCCGGTACAAATTAGTTTGTAATAAAAATATTCTTATAGAAGCAACAGAAGAAGAATTCACGGTAAAATTGCCCTTAATCAAATCAAACTTAAACGATGCTTAATACTATAATAATTGAAGACGAAAAACCAGCAATGGAAGTACTTGTAAAAATGCTTGAAGAAATATCAGAAGGGGTAAATATAAAAGCAAGGCTGAATTCAGTAAAGGAGAGTATAGAATTTATAACAGCACATCCTGAAGCGGACATTATTTTTAGTGATGTTCAATTATCAGATGGCTTGTCATTTGAAATATTTAAACAAACAGGCGTACAGATACCTGTAATTTTTACAACAGGCTACGATAAATTTATGATGATGGCTTTTGAGAACAATGGAATTGATTATTTATTAAAACCAATAAGTAAAGCAGACCTGGATAAAGCGCTGATGAAATACAGAAAGCTGCAAACACATTTTTCGCACACAGATGTAAATGCGCCGGTAGAGAATCTTGTAAAATTTATCAGTAACAGAAAAAAGACAAGATTGCTTGTGAAAAAGGGGATGGAGAATATTGCACTCAAGCTCGAAGACATTACTTTATTTTATACAGAAAATAAGGTAGTGTATGTACTCGACCGTTTTTCTAAAAAATATATTTCAGATAAAACGCTCACAGAACTGGAACTGGAACTTGACGAGAATACTTTCTTCAGGGCAAACAGGCAGTACATCATTAATATCAATTATATAAGAGGATATAAGGCTTATGAAAAAGTAAAGCTTTCTGTAGATTTAAATATTCCCGAGATCAATCATTCTATTACGATCAGCCAGGAAACGGCGCCTGCATTTAGAAAGTGGATGTTTGAAGCCTAAGGAAATAATTAGAAAATAACTGCAAGAACCCGGTTATTTTTTTTGATAAATAATTTTTACGAATAGTAAGCATTGATCATTTTTAAACGAGCATTATTATTTTATGGTCTGCGAAAATTTAAAGTCAAGACTACATATAGTTGAGGATAATACTACCGGTGTTTTTAATTCACCGGTAGATAAAAACATCATTTATTATAATGCTTTTAAGAAAGCGAATATCAAAAATGTATTCAATAGCTTTTCTTTAAAATTTGTGTTGAAGGGTACCGCTTATTATAAAATTGATTCAGGGCTATATAAGGTGATTTCTAACTCGGTACTTGTCGCTCCGGCACAGCCGGGAAGGGTATATTTTAATGAAGAAGAAGAAGTAATTGTTTTGTGTGTTTCTATTAATGATAGAATTATTACCGAAGCTTTTAATCTTGCAAAGGGGGAGTTTTCATTTGATAATTTTCTTGACGGTTACTTTAAATTTCCCTGCTTTATGGAGGCATTGTATAAAAATAATGATGTAAGTTATTTAGCAGCCTTACAAGCTTTAACGAAGACAGTTTCCAGTACACCTGCATTACCCTTTGTTTCAGAGGAATGGTTTTTTGATATGTCCGGAAAAATCGTAAACAACGAATTAAAAAATATCCGCTCATTATCGGGCATGTCGCCTGTAAAATTATCAACAAGAAAAGAATTACTAAAGCGCCTGAATAACGCTAAGAAATATATGGATGATAATTTTTTAGAAATACCTGCAATCAGCGCCATTGCAAAGGAATCCGCTCTCTCGCAATTCCATTTTTTTAGAAGTTTTAAGGAAGTATTTGGTGTAACCCCTTTTAAATACATGCAGGACAAACGCCTGGAATATGCACGGGATTTACTCTTAAAAAAAGACTATAAAATTTGCGAGATAGCAAATGAATGCAGTTTCCCCGACTTATTTACTTTTAGCAAAGCGTTCAAAAAAAAGTATGGTCTGCCGCCATCTCATTATTTGAAATAGCCTTTACACTACTTCATCTCTTTTTGTCACTGCATTTTATTAGAATTTCATATTCCCGATTTTTTAATTAGCTCTTTTCACATGCAATTTTGCCTGCTTCATTTTTGTTAAAAAAGGTTTCGGTCAAATAATTAGCAATAATTGACATGTGAATTTATTTTTTGAGACTTAGTTTCAATGTATGAATTCTGTTTCTGGCGTTCAAGGCAGGCATAGAACGCCAGGATACCATCAAGAAATCGTAAGCAATTTTATAGGTACAGAATTCACCACGCAAAACCCTTAATCATACTAAACTAAAAACGATGCTTAATGCGATAATAATTGAAGACGAAAAGCCTGCAATGGAAGTCCTCATAAAGATGCTTCAGGAAATATCAAGCGGCGTAAATATAGCGGCAAGACTAAACTCAGTAAAGGAAAGTATAGAATTTATCACCGCACATCCCGGCGCCGATATTATTTTTAGTGATGTGCAATTATCAGATGGCTTGTCATTTGAGATTTTCAGGCAGACAGGCGTGCAAACCCCGGTAATATTTACTACAGGCTACGATAAATTTATGATGATGGCTTTTGAAAACAATGGCATTGATTATTTATTAAAACCAATCAGTAAATCAGACCTTGACAAAGCGTTGCTAAAGTATAGAAAACTGCAAACACATTTTTCGCAAACAGATATAAACATCCCGGTTCAGAACCTGGTCAGGTTTATCAACGGCAGAAAAAAGACGCGGCTTCTTGTAAAAAGAGGCATAGAAAATATTGCGTTGAAACTTGAGGATATCATTTTGTTTTACACAGAAAATAAAATGGTGTATGTACTAGACCGCTTTTCCAAAAAATATATTTCAGATAATACCCTGACTGAGTTAGAAGAAGAATTGGACGAGTTTACTTTTTTTCGCGCCAACAGGCAATACATAATTAATGTAAATTATATAAGGGGTTTTAAACCTTATGAAAAGGTAAAGTTATCGGTGGATTTCAATATCCCTGAAATCAATCATTCCATTACAATAAGCCAGGAGACAGCCCCCGCATTTAGAAAGTGGATGTGCGAAGTATAATTTTTTTTCCAGCTTTGTTGTACGGTGAATAATTTCAGCCTGCATTTTTATAGCCTGCCTAATTCTAAATATTTTCTCTTTTCTTTTTTCAATACCTGCAACCTTATTCACAAAGAGTAGAAATTTTTTTCAAAACTTCCAATAATATTTTCAGAAATAATTTGTCCTGCTTGGATTATTAAAAATCATGTTTCAGTAATTCTTCAACTCCAGTGTGAAGCAAAAGTTAAGAAATTGTTGCCTCAATTTTATTCCAATTAATTATAATTTTTAAAATTAAACCATGAAAAGATTCTTAACATTGTTTACAATGCTGATGCTCTGTGGGGCATTGTCATTTGCGCAAAGCCGGGTAGTGACTGGTAAAGTAGTCGACGAAAAAGGCGATGCTGTTAGTGGTGCTTCCATAGTGGTCAAGGGCACGTCGCGTGGCACCTCGGCAAATGCAACGGGCGATTTTTCAATATCCGTAAAACCGGGGGAAGTATTGCAGGTTACTGCCGCAAATTTCGGTAGGGCAGAATCAAGGATCGGCTCTGAAGATAATATATCGATCACGTTAAAACCCGGATCAAATATCCTGGAAGAGGTTGTAGTTACTGCCTTAGGGATTAAGAGAGAAAAGAGATCTCTTACTTATGCAACAGAGACGATCGGCAGTGATCAGATAAATAAATCCGGGTCTGGCAATCCGCTAAGTGAACTATCCGGTAAAGCAGCAGGGCTCACTGTTATCAATAGCTCCGGCGATCCGGGAAGTGGCACCTACATAAGGTTAAGAGGTGTAACATCCATCACGGGCGACAATCAACCACTGATGGTAATTGATGGCGTTCCTGTTGATAATTCAATTAACAACTATGACCCCACAGCAGGCACACCTAATGTAAGCGGAGCTAGTGCAAATCTCACGGGTGGAACAGTCCCTTCAAACCGGGGAATCGATATTAATCCAAATGATATTGAATCAATCACCGTTTTAAAGGGGCCCGCTGCAACTGCATTATATGGTATTAAAGCAGCCAGCGGAGCATTGATCATCACCACCAAAAAAGGAAATTTCGGTAACCAAAAAACAAACATCAACCTGAATTCATCAATAAGTTTTGACAAGCAAAACCAACTGCCAGGACTTCAAACAGAATACGCACAGGGAAGCAATGATATTTATGCAGGGCCTACCGGCAACGCAAACAGGAGAGTAACATGGGGGCCAAAAATAGATACACTTTTTTGGGATGGGAATAGCAATGAATGGGATATACATGGAAACATTGTTGGAAAGTCTGATCCTACAGCTCAAATTCCCGTAACTCCTTATGACCGATATGACTTTTTCCAAACTGGTCTTACAACGAATAATAACATTTCTGTTACGGGCGGCTCAGAAAAAACAAGTTACCGTGTGTCTTTGGGAAACCTATATCAAAAGGGAATTGTTCCACTTTCAAGATATGATAAAACGACCTTTGGCGTGAGTGGCCAGGCAAAGATTAATGAAAAGTTCAGTATCTCCGGCGGTGTTAATTTTATAGTTTCCGCAAACAATAAAATACAACAGGGATCTAATACCTCCGGTATAATGCTTGGCCTTTTAAGAACTCCGCCAACATTTGACAATTCAAATTCTCTATCCGACCCAGCTAATAACGTTTCATCTTATGTAATCGGCTCTACCCTAGGGCAAAGGAACTATAGGGGTGGCGTAGGCTACGACAATCCATACTGGACCGTCAACCGCAATCCTTTTAAGGAAGATGTAAACCGTGAGTATGGTTATGCACAAGCTTCTTATAAATTGCTCGATTGGATGACGGTATCTTACCGGCTTGGAGGAGATGTCTATTCACAGGATTCCAAAAATTTCTATGATATAGGTTCGAGTGCATTTACTGCCGGCAAAGGAATTATAACTGACTATTTCAATAACCAGTATAACTCTGATCTTACTTTGAACATGCAGCATTCATTTGGCGAAAAGATCTCGGGAACTCTTTTACTAGGACATAATTACTTTTACAATAAAGCAAAAAGCAGGCTAACGATTGGCGATGGACTGATAACACCAACGTTCTTTGATATCGTAAATGCCTTGTCATATACTGCATCTGAACTCGATGGTGAAAAGCGCACTGCTGCTGTGTATGGGCAAGCTGAAGTAAGCTATGCCAATATGTTATTTCTAAATGTAACCGGCAGGCGTGAAACTTCATCCTCTTTGCCGGGAAACAACAGGAATTTCTTTTATCCCTCTGCAGGTGTAGGTTTTGTATTTACTCAATTGCCAGGTTTGAAAGGCACCAGCAACAGTCTTATATCGTTTGGTAAGTTGCGTTTATCTTATGCACAGGTAGGCAAAGACGCTCCAATACAGGGCCTGCAAACTTATTATGGCTCCACTGCATTTGCCGACGGCTTTACGGCTGGTATTTTATTCCCGATCAGCTTCAACGGTGTACCGACCGGAGCTTATCAAATTACTTCACCAATCTCTGTGATAGGTAACCCGAATTTAAAACCGGAAAATACAACCTCTTATGAAGCAGGCCTGGATATTAGCTTTTTGCAAAACAGGATCAACCTTACAAGCACTTATTATTATTCGAAAACGACAGATGCAATTTTTACCGTTCCATATGCCTACTCAACAGGCTTCGCCTCTAAGCTGGAAAATGCAGGAGAGTTGACCAATGAAGGATTGGAATTAAGCTTGAATACCACACCTGTAAAAGCGAAAGATTTTACATGGGATTTGAATCTGAATTTTTCAACCAATAAAAACAGGGTAACCAAATTATTTAATGGCGTCCAGAAAATATTAATTGCCGGTTTCACAGGTGGGGAAGTGGATGCCTTTGCAGGGCAGGCATTCGGGCAGATTTATGGAGGTATTTATCAGCGGGCAAATCCAGGAACAGGGCCAAAAGGTTTAACGTCCGGCGATCTACTGATCAGCGATGTTCCGGGAGATCCAGGAATAGGCAAACCGATAGTAAGCACACAAAATGAACTATTGGGCAATGTAAATCCAAAATGGCTTGGAACGATTACAAACAACATCACCTTCAAATCATTAACGCTGGGTTTCCAAATCGACATTAAACATGGAGGTGATATCTGGAATGGAACCCGTGGTGCGATGTCTTATTTTGGTACTTCAGAGGAAACTTCCAATAGGGGGACAACAGCTGTTTTCAAAGGTTTGTTAGGCCATGTAAATGCTGATGGTGAGGTGGTACACTATGCCCCGGATGGTGTTACAGAAATTGCAGGCCCCGGAACGGCTAATACCTTATCTACCACATACGATCAATACTATTGGCAAAATTTAGGAAGTAGTTTTGTTGGCCCGTCCGAGCAATCTGTAGAGGATGGCTCTTTTGTTAAGCTACGCCAGGTAAGTCTTTCCATTGCTCTTCCCAAAAAAGTGCTTGGCAGCAAATTCAATAATGTGAGTTTCACTGTTTATGCCAATAATATTATTCTTCATACAAATTACACGGGAGTTGATCCTGAAACAAGCCTGTCAGGGCCGGCTAACGGACAAGGCCTGGATTATTTTAATAACCCAAGTGCTAAAAACTTCGGAGCACGCTTAAACATTGGCTTGTAAAAATAAAAAACAAACAACATGAAATATTTACATAAAAGTTTTCAAATCATTTCAACTCTTCTGGTGGTAATTTTTTTGCTTTCATCTTGCAAAAAAGATTCGTTTACGAATGCTAATAACAACCCTAATGCCCCTACTTCAGTAGTGCCGGGGGTTCTATTACCTTCTGTTGAAATATCGCTTGCTTATACACAAGGCGGAGACTTGTCCAGGTTTTCAACCATGTTAGTTCAGCACAATGTGGGATTTTCCAGGCAGGCGCAGGCTTACTATACCTATGTGCTTACCGCTCCCGATTTCGACGGAGCATGGCCTAACATGTACACGTCAGTGTTAGGAAATAACAAGGACCTTCTTACCAGGTCAGATGCAGGACAATATAATGTGTACAGTGGTATATCACGAATGATAATGGCTTACAGCCTGCAGCTATTAGTAGATGAATGGGGGAAAGTTCCTTACTCGCAAGCTTTAAAAGGAAATGAAAATATTCAACCTGCCTACGATGATGACAAAGCGCTTTATGACACTATTGTTGCGCTGGTAGACAAGGGAATTACACAGTTGAATGATCCGAATCCGGGCGCTCTTACTCCGGGCAGTGATGACATTATCTATGGTGGAGACGCTTCCAAATGGATTAAATTCGGCCATGCAATTAAGGCAAGAATTTATATCCATCAGAGTAAGGGCGACGCAGCGATGGCGGCGAAAGCGTTAGACGAGGCAAGCCAGTCTTTCACAGATAATAGCGATAATACAATTTTTACTTTTGGCAGTGCAGAAACTGCTGCAAACCCCGTATACCAGTTTAATGAACAAAGGACCGATATTGATTATGCTTCTGGTGCTCTCGTTAATTACCTCACAACTCTTAATGATCCCAGGCTGACTATTTTCACCACACCAGATTATAGTGATCAATTCCAGGCTGGCATAGGCAATTATTATGGAGGTATAAGTGCACCAGTTGAATTAATAACATACGATGAAATGCTTTTCGTGCAGGCAGAAGCAACTTTGAGAGCAACAGGAGATTATCCTGCAGCTGAAGCATTCTATAAAGCAGGGATCACTGCGAACATGCAAAAGTTAAGTGTGCCTCCGGCAACTATTGCTACCTATGTTACAACAAACGGGATCTTACCTACCACAAGTGTCACTGCTGCCATTGCGAAGGTTTCTTTGCAGGAATACCTGGCATTATATTTAAATCCTGAAGCATGGACTTTGTGGCGTCGCACCGGTGAGCCTGCGCTAACTCCTACAGCAGGAACCAATGGTATACCGCGTCGCTTTCTTTACCCACAAAGCGAGATCTCTTTAAATTCTGCAAATGTGCCTCAAGCTACTTTATATACACCTAAAATATTTTGGGATAAATAATAATAATAATTGGTCATACAATACACAATTAAAATCCGCCGCTAAAAATTGCAGGCGGATTTTTTTTGAAATTCTTCCTGCAGCACAGCGCCCGGTTTTTTAAGCACCTGTTGTTTGAATATGTTTTTTTCATTATTGATAAAAAAATTATCACGCATCACTCATTGCAATTTTTGCAAAGGCGATCCCACTTATTAATGTTTGGATTAACAGAATTCATGCTTCAGTAATTTATAGATTATGGCTTGAAACATACCCGATAAAATAATTGCCTGTAGAAATATATTCTTTACTAAAACTTAAAAGGCAATGAAAAAATTTACTTTATCATTTGTGTTTTTATTGATTACGTTGCTGTCGGTGGCACAGACAAGAACTATCCGCGGTAAAATAGTTGATAAAGCAGGATTACCTGTCGCAAATGTTTCAGTCACTGTGAAAGGAAATCCCCAGGGAGTATCAACCGAACAAGATGGAACCTTTACACTCACGGTGCCGGGTGACACAAAAACTTTAATAGTGTCTTCCGTAGGATATGGAGACCAGGAAGTAGCATTGGGAAACAGCAGCACGATAGATGTGGTGTTGACACAGCAGGAAAAGCAACTTGAAGCAGTATTGGTGGTAGCCTATGGCGAGCAAAGCAGCAGAAAAATAACCGGCGCTATCGGCAGAGTTCAGGGAAAGGAAGTTGAAAATATTCCACTGCCCTCTGTTGATCAAATGTTGCAGGGTAAAGTGGCCGGTTTACAATCGGTATCCCCAAGCGGACAGCCGGGCAGTTTACAGGATATCCGCATCAGGGGTATCGGTTCAATTAATGCATCATCTTCACCATTATTTGTAATAGATGGTATTCCTGTGACGACGGGTGATTTTTCCGGTGCAACTAATTCCAGTAATTTATTAGCTGGCCTTAATCCAAATGATATTGAAAATATAAGTGTATTGAAAGACGCGGCTTCTGCATCTATATATGGCTCACGTGCAGCAAATGGCGTTATATTAATTACAACAAAAAAGGGTCGTTCTGGCAAAACAAAAACTCGGGTAGATGCTGAAGCGGGGTCCAATGATATTGCCTTCTTTCCCGACCTGGCAAGGCCTCTCAATAAAGAAGAGTTCCGGCAATTGACTACAGAGGGCATTTTCAATGTCGGTGGAGTACAGACAGATGTCGATGATTATTTGGATGCACTTGGCTATAGTTCAACTGCAAACTATAACTGGCTCGATCTTGTAAAGCGCAATGGCCAGCAACAACAGGTAAATATTTCAGCATCAGGCGGAGATGCGAAAACCCAATTTTTTCTTTCAGGAGGTTATTTCAAACAACAGAGTACCATCATAGGGTCTGACTTTAAGAGATACAGTTCCAATTTAAGTATTCAACACCAGGCAAATAAACGTCTCACGCTTGGAGCTAATTTGAACATGTCCACTTTCCATCAGCAGGGAGAATCGGAGAGTGCGAGTTTTAGGAATCCAATTATTGCAGCTTTTGCGTTGTTGCCTGTACAGGAAGCTTATAACCCTGACGGTACTCCCAATTATGATCCCAATGTTTTTTTCCAGATATTTAATCCACTTGCTATTCGCAAATACGACCGTTTAAGTAACCAGACATCCAAGCTTCTTGGTTCAGTAAATGCAGAATTAAAAGTGCTTGACAATTTGAAACTCTCAACCCGGTACGGAATTGATTATAGCAATATTGAGGAGTCAACATACTATAATCCTTTCTTCGGAGATTTTTCAAGCAATGACCCCGCTACTACCGGTTACCTTTACAACAGGTACAATCGCATATTTAATTATGTATGGACCAACCTTGCAAGCTACTCTTTTCATGCGATGCAGGAAAATATCCAGGGTAAAATTACCGGGGGATATGAAGTTCAAAAATCACAATTATTAACAGAAGATGGCTCCGGCAACGGGCTCCCTCTTACGACTTCTGTAGTCTATCCATCGCCAGTTACACCTTTGACACCTAATTATTTTGGATCGGATTATGCCTTTGAGTCGTTATTATCCAATGCAGAAGTTGATTATTTGAACAAATACGTTTTCTCGGCTAGCGTACGCAGGGACGGCTCATCACGTTTTGGCGATAACAACCGCTATGGAACTTTCTGGAGTGTAGGAGCAGCATGGAACATTAGTGAAGAAAAGTTTATGCAGAAGCTCAAAGCAATTTCTCTTTTAAAATTAAGAGCCTCTTATGGTGTGAATGGTAATGCAGGAATTGGAAATTATGACTGGAGAGCAACTTATCAATATGCGGGCACCTACAATGGCTTGCCGGCTGCACAGCCGGATAACGTAGGTAATTTTAATCTTACATGGGAACAAAATAAGCCACTGGATATCGGGCTTGAAGTAGGTTTATTTGACAATAGGATTTCAATCGAAGCGGATTATTATAAGCGTATAACCGATCATCTTTTATTGAATGAACCACTCTCAAGCACAAGTGGATTTGCCTCCTTCAATAATAATATTGGAGCGATGGAAAATAAAGGCATAGAATTAACATTGAATGCAACACCCGTAAAAACAAGAAATTTTACCTGGAACATTTCTTTGATAGGAAGCTGGAACAAAAATAAAGTGACCCGCTTGCGTGAAGGACAAACAGAAATACGAACATTACCCTATATCGTAAGAATTGGTGAGGATGTTCAATCAATCTTCACACGCCTTTGGGCAGGAGCAGATCCTCAAACAGGCGATCCCCTCTGGTATGTTGATGAAACTAAAAAAGAAACTACAAGTGATTTTAGTAAGGCAAACCGCGCTATTATCGGCAGCGCTTCACCAAAAGGATTTGGAAGCGTAAGTACTTCGTTAGCATATAAATTCATTTCATTGGATGTGCAGTTTAATTATCAATATGGAAATTATATTTATGATCAATGGGGCTTTTTATACACAGGCGACGGCGCCTTTGCATATTTAAACCACAATCGTAAAGCACTGCAGCGCTGGCAAAAGCCGGGAGATATTACCCAGGTACCCCGCTATGATAATTCAAACGCAACTAATTCCAACACCACCTCAAGCAGGTATTTCTATAAAGGAGACTATATAAGGCTTCGCAACCTTACACTTGGCTTTAATTTACCTGATAATGTTGTCAAGAAAATGGGCCTTACCAAATTAAATTTCTACCTGAGGGGCACCAATCTTTGGACAAAAGCTTTTGATAAAAACATAACTATTGATCCGGAGGAACAAATTAACGGCACCAGTGACCTGCAATTTTTTAATGCGAGATCTTATACTGCAGGAATCAACATCCAGTTGTGAGAAATTTTCCATTCATTCTAAATTTATTTCATCATGAAATCAAAAAATAAATTAAATATCATCATAATTGTAAGTTGTTTTGCTACTGCATTTTTATTCAGTTCCTGCAAAAAGGATTTTTTAAACCTGAGGCCTTATGATAAAGTGTCTGCCGATGTAGCTATCTCAAATGTTTCTGACATGCAGGCTGCAGTAAGCGGCGCCTATAACGCACTGGAAAGTGTAAACCTGTACGGACGTACTTTGCCTCTTTATGGAGACCTTGTTGCAGATAACGTAATCATAAGCAGTACTAACAGCAACCGTTACCTGGATTTTTTTCAGATCAATTATACAATTGCGAATGGTAATGCACAAGGTGTGTGGCAATCCGCATATACCACTATTTTGAGGGCAAACAATGTTATTAACAGTACACTTAGCGGCACAACTCAAATTGATCAGCTTCGTGGAGAAGCCCAGGCAATCCGGGCGTTAATGTACTTCGAATTGGTAAAGCATTTTGCCAAAGCTTATACAACAGATCCAAACGGCCTTGGCGTGCCCATCATACTTGAATATGACCCAACTGTGAAGCCAACACGAAATACCACCAGTGAGGTTTATGCCCAAATTGAAAAGGATCTTACCGAAGCAGCAACTCTCATGACGGAAGATAAATCTTCAGGATTCTTTACCAAATATGCTGCGAAAGGGCTGCTGGCAAAAATATACCTTTTTAAAGGGGAATGGGATAAGGCACTTGCCGCAGCGGAAGACGTTATCAATAATAGCGGCTACACGTTGCTTGAATTGAGCGACGTTTTATCCTATTGGGATAACAACACGGATCGTAATGATGGAGTCGAATCGCTTTTTGATGTTGTATTTGATGCTAACAGTACCATTGCAAATTCATCTCTTGCCTATTTCTATGACCAAAACGGTTACGGAGATGCACTTGCCGCTGAATCATTATACAATTTGTACAGCAGCACCGATATTCGCAGGGATCTTATTGTTGTTGGAAGCTCTATTCGCGGTCCCAATGCAAAAGTTGTAAACAAATATCCTAATGCCGGATCACCTGATAAAGATGAGACCCCGGTTTTGAGAATGTCAGAAATATATTTAATCGCATCTGAAGCCGCCTACCACGTGAATGATGAGGCAAAAGCACTAACTTATTTAAATGATGTTGCTGAAGAGCGGGATGCGGCTTTTGGGGGATATTCTTCAACAGGTGCGGCTCTTCTCGCTGATATCTTGCTCGAGCGCCGTAAGGAACTTGCGTTTGAAGGACAACGGTATTGGGACCTTGTAAGAAATAACCTGGACGTGGTAAGGGTTAACCTCGCAAGTAACTATCCCGGCAACGTGCCCCTGACATTACCTGCCAGCGATTTTCACAGAATATTTCCTATTCCACAGGTAGAGTTAGATGCGAATCCAAATATTCGCGATCAGCAAAATGCAGGCTATTAAGGTTGAATCTGGTTTCAATAATGATGGTCAATTAAAAGGCGGTAGAATTTTTACCGCCTTTACTTTAAAATATGGGTAATGAGATAAATTAGGAGGATAGATGCTTTTGTATTTTAGCAAAAAATAACAAGGATTTAAAATTTTATGAAGCGATATAGAAAGGAGGCATTTGGAATTATTTTTTTGATGCTATTATTAGTAAAACTGGGTTTGCAAGCGCAAACCATTGAATTAAATTTTCCGGCGGATTCAATACCCGTGATTTTCGGGCCCCAAGATATCTCTGACGGCTTTGACAACAGGGATATAGCATTGTCACCTTCAAGCGATGAATTGTTTACTACAATTCAATATGGACTTTCGTATAGTGGCATATTGTACTCTGGCAAGAAAGGGAATAGATGGTCCAAACCTGAAATGGCTTTTTTCTCCGGCAGGTTCAACGATCTTGAGCCTGCCTTTTCACCCGATGGAAAAAAATTGTTCTTTACTTCTAACCGGCCACTGTCTGATACGGGCAATTCTCCAAAGGATTACGACATATGGTTCATTGAAAAAAACACTGATGGCTGGAGCATGCCAAAAAATGCAGGATCTATTATCAATACAAGTAAAGATGAATTCTATGCTTCTCTTGCTGCTAACGGCAATTTATATTTTACCAGGGATAATGATTCTACTGTTGATGACATTTTCGTTTCCAAATATTTAAACGGAACTTATGTAAAGCCTTATGCACTTGATTCCAATGTGAATTCAAAAGGATATGATTTTAATTGTTTTGTTGATCCGGATGAGAAATACCTTCTTTATTCCTCGTATAAAAGAAGTGATGATATGGGTGGTGGTGATCTATACATTTCTGTAAATAAAAACGGTAAATGGCAACCTTCAATTCATTTGGATTCCGGTATAAATTCAAACACCATAGATTATTCACCTTTTATTTCTTCTGACAAGAAATATTTCTTTTTTACAAGCCGGCGCTCTACATTTAAATTTCCACTAAATAAGCCGGCGACCATTGATGAAATTCATTGCATACTTCATTCTTATGGAAATCGTAGTGAAGACATTTTTATTTTGAATGCAGGAGTTCTATCAAAATATTTGTAATGATCTTAAATTAAAAAGTTGACAGAGGTATTGAACTTACATAAGAAAGCATACTATAAATCCAACACGATTCTTTCATCACATCATCCGGATTTATAGTATGCTTTTAAAAGTTTTCTTTAGAGTAGTTTCAATGCTCGTGCATTGACGAATTGCTTCCGACTGTTAGTTTTTCATAGATTATGATTTGAATAAAATTTTTCACTGATTTTGGATTACTGTTCATACCCTAACGTAAAACTTTTTTATTAGCTGCCTTGTAAACTATGGCAATAAAACCTGGTCAATTACATGGATGACGCCATTTGTGGCAACAATATTAGTGGCGATAATATTGGATGCAGTGGTATTAGTATTTCCCTTAACCGTTGCACCCGCAGTAAGCCCGATAGTTACTTTTCCGCCATTAACGGTTGTCGGTTGAAGGCCATCAGAAAGATCGGATGAAAATACTCTTGCACCAATAACATGATAGGTGAGAATGCTTGTCAGCAAATCCGGGTCTGCTGCCTGTATCGATGCAGCATCCGGAAAACCCGCCGCCCTGAATGCATTATTAGTTGGCGCGAAAACTGTAAATGGACCTGCGCCTGTCAACACCTGGGCTACATTAGTGCTGCCCTGGCTGGCTCGCAATACTGCTTCTACAAGTAAGGAAAAAGTTGTATCCGCCTGGGCAACCTCCACAATGTTACCGGCCGGAGGCATTAGCACGCCTCCAATTACATGTATCACACCATTTGTAGCAGCTACATCGGCCTGGGTCACTTTTATTCCATTTACAAAAACGCCATTGGCATTACTGGTAAGGAAGATGCTATCTCCACCTGCAGTTGCCACTGCGGCATTAGGCCCCGCAGGAACCTGTGCAGCCAATACTTTTGCTCCAAGAGTATGGTATAGCAAAATTTTAGAAACATCAGCAGGGGTAAGACTATTAAGCACGGCTGTAGTTATTCCTGCCTGTTGAAATGCATTGTCATCAGGAGCAAACACCGTGAATGGACCTGTTCCGCTGAGAGTTGCTGCAAGGTCAGCTTTTACCACAGCAGATTTCAAAGTACTAAAATTGCTGTTATTAGAAACCACATCTGTAATAGTATTGGAAGGCGCTACAGGGTCGTTCTTTTTATCACAGGAATTAAATGAGAAGAGTAGTCCTGCTCCTAGTAAAATAGATAAGAATTTCTTTTTGAAATTGTTTTTGTTTTGCATGATTGTTTTTTTAGGTCAAAAAATTAATGATAATTCATTGTTACATTAAATACTTAAAACTGAGGCTATAATAATTGGGGCAACAGTTTTATTAAGTATAGAATGATGACTAACAAAAACCTTATAAAAAAGTTTTTTAAAAAGTTGTAAAATTTTATTCTGTTTAATAGATGGCTATGGCAAACAGAAATTGCCTAAACAGAGTACGTAATGAGGATAAATTTCTGTGGCCGAGACTTGAAACTTTAGAGTATTTTTTTAAAAATGGGGCTCGTCTATGCCAGGCCGATATTACTTTAGTTTATTTTCCATCGGCCCAAATTAGCATTTGTGGAAATACAGCGCTCCATGATTCATAATCGTGCTTTCCTTCTTTTATCTCTGTATAAATAATGTCCTGTGAGGGGCTCACATTTTTCTTCTTAATTAATTCGATAAGATCTTTTGTATCATCGACTACATCGATAATTCCATCCTTATCCCTATCTGCAGTTTCTTCATTACCTCCGGCATAAAACCAGTATTTTAAATGAGGCCTTTTACGGGAAGATCTTATTTTGCTTATGATGATTCTGTCTTTATCATCGGAATAAGTTAGATCAGTTTGATCTTTATCTCTCAGCCAGAAAGATCCGGAGAATACAGCTACCTTATCGATTTTATCTGCGTGGTCCCATGCAAAATCAAAGGCAGAAATGCCGCCCAAAGAACATCCGGCAATAGTGATGGAATTAAACTTTCTTACTGCGGTCATTTTTTTAATGAATGGCAACAATTCATTTTCAATGAACATTCCATATTTATCAGCAGAAGCACCGTTATTATTATAATCAGCATATCCTGCAACACCGTATTCTTTTTCCCTGTCAAATGCATTGATAGCCACAACAACGAGCGGCAGAATCAATTTCTTTTTATAAAGGCTGTCAACAATATTTTTCACCCGAAGCTTACCGATATCCTGCCCGTCATTTAATAATAAAAGGTTAAAAGTTTTTTTATCATCCGGAACTGGTGTGCTGATGATTGTGAGATCTATATGTTTCTGCAGGTGCCGCGAATAGATAGAATCGGTAGTTTGCTTTGTTTTAGCGCCACAGGCCGATAATAAGATTATACACGAAATACAGAGAAAATTTTTGATACTATTGCTTGTTAGAAACTTTTGCATTTTGCTAATGTATTAAAATTTGGTTTCAATGGTGTAAGAGATTACCTTCGCACCTCAAAATCGCGAAGTAGAGCAGTCTGCTTCTGCGGATCGGTCTCAAATTCGCCGTGGCGAACGGAGATTCGAATGAATAGATTAAACTTATATCGCGAAGTAGAGCAGCGGTAGCTCGTCGGGCTCATAACCCGAAGGTCGGAGGTTCGAACCCTCCCTTCGCAACAAAGCCTCATTAATTTGAGGTTTTTTTGTTAACTGCATTTTGTACCCAGCAAACACATTAAGGCCACAAGGATTTTTCTTTGTGCTCTCCCCGGGGACTCTTTGAGATTAAATTACTACACCGCTATCCTTCTCAAAAAAAATTCCTCAAATCTGTGATTTTTTTGACCTTTCTGCGATTAATTCTATAAAGCAGCTAAAAGATCGATGCAAGCAAAAAGTGATAAGGATGATTTACTAAAACTCATTCTAGAAAATAAAGGAATCATTTTAAAGATTTGTAATTCTTATTGCCATGACAAAGCGGACAGGGAAGATCTTGCACAGGAAATAATTATTCAGCTTTGGAAATCGGGCAAAGGCTTTACTCCTGATTTTAAATTTACCACATGGATGTATCGTGTTGCGCTCAACGTGGCGATTTCATTTTATCGCACAGGACAAAAGCAGAAAGAGGTAATTCCACTAGCTGAAGGCCATTTGAACATTCAGGATAATTTGCTTGAGCCATTTCATTTAGAAGAAAAATCAAACAGGCTGCAAAGGTATATTGCTGAATTGAAAGAACTGGACAAGGCGTTGATCTTACTTTATTTTGAAGAAAAAAGTTATAAAGAAATTGCTGAAATAGTGGGTATTACCGAAACAAATGTATCCACCAAACTAAGCAGGATAAAGGAAAAGCTTAAGCAAAATATTGATCAGGAAAAAAAATAGTATAATGGAAGACAACGAATTAAAAAATATGTGGAAAGAATATGACAGGAAAATTGAGGAATCAAAAATTTTGAACCTCCAGTCATGGGTTTTAAATCTCCAGGCATTTGAATATATTAAAACAGAAAAGGCGAAATCTAAATTGAATGCCTTGAGCAGGCAAAAGAAATGGATGATCGCACTAGGGTTTGTTTGGCTATTTTTCCTAATATTTCTTATTGTAAATTCTTTGGAGTTTTCAAAAGCATTTTTTATTATTTCGGTAGGCTGTATTGCTTTGTTCACTTTAATAGCTATTGTGACTTATATAAGGCACGTAATCCTTATTGATGAAATAGACAACAGTGAAAGCCTTGTTGAAACGCAGGAAAAAGCGGCAAAACTTCAATCATCAACTTTGCAAACAGGCAGGATACTTTTTTTGCAAACGCCCTTTTACAGTACTTTCTTTTGGAGTCAGCAAATGATTACGGATGCCCCATTGGCATTTTGGACGATATCATTTCCGATAGCAATTTTTTTTGTATGGCTATCCGTTTGGTTATACAGGAACATATCATTTAAGAATGTAAATAAAAAATGGTTCAAAATATTATTCTCAAGTTCCGAGTGGACTTCTGTAACGAAGGCTTTGCAATATTTAGAAGAAATAAATGAGTTTAAAAAAGAAAGAGGATGAAGTATCTCCAACGATTGTTAATGAAGTGTTTTCCAGGAATAAGTATTGAAGTTGAGATTGCGGGCATATTGTTTAATAAGTTCATCAGCCTTTTTTTATTGACTTAATCCCCCCTCAATTTTTTACCTATATCTTTGCTGCTCTAAAAATATTTCTATCATTAAGGAACTAAGAAATAATTGATGCCGAAACAGTTTGAAGCAAAATATCTGCCCTATTCTCAAATAAAAAATTTTTCGAAAATTGTTTTAGATTATGTTAATGGAGGAAATGACCTGAGGGATTTCTATGAACATGACGTAAGCCTGGATGGAATTAAAGCATCCATCGGGCAAAGGGAAAAATTCAATACAAACCGGCAGTTGCTGGTCGAGCAATTAGAAAAGCAATATGAAGGCCTCAGTAAAAGCGAAAGCGTGAAAGGGAATATCAAAAGCCTTTTAAATGATAATACTTTTACCATCTGTACTGCCCACCAGCCAAATATTTTTACCGGTCATTTATATTTTATCTATAAAATTCTTCATACTATAAAGCTTGTTGAAGCCTGTAAAAAACAAATGCCAGAATATAATTTTGTTCCGGTTTTTTTTATGGGTAGCGAAGATGCAGATCTTGATGAATTGAATCATGTAGTGGTTGATGGTAAAAAATATAAATGGGAAACAAATCAAAAAGGTGCCGTGGGAAGAATGATCGTAGATGATAAATTGGTTAAGCTTATTGATGAAATTTCCGGAAGAATTTCAGTTGAAAAATATGGCGAGGAGATTATTGCCGTATTGAAAAATTGCTTCAAAAAAAATACGAATATTGAGCAGGCTATTTTTTTACTAGTACACCAACTTTTTAAAAATTACGGTCTTATAGTTTTGTTGCCGGATAATGCAGCTTACAAAAAAGAGATGGAATCAATTTTTGAGGATGATATTTTTAATAACACTCCTTCAGAAATTGTAAGCAAATCTTCAGAAAGACTTGGGCAGAAATATAAAGTGCAGGCGCATCCGCGAGAGATCAATTTGTTTTATTTAAAAGATAATATTCGTAATAGAATAGTAGCAGTGAAAGATCACTTTGTGGTACACGATACTGATATTGTTTTTAGCAAAGCAGAATTGAAAAATGAGATCCTTAATTATCCTGAACGCTTTAGTCCGAATGTAATATTGCGGGGGCTTTTCCAGGAAATAATTTTGCCTAATATCGCTTTTATCGGCGGAGGCGGTGAACTTGCTTATTGGTTGGAATTAAAAGATTTGTTTGCGCACTACAAGGTGCCTTATCCACTATTAATCTTACGAAATTCTTTTTTAGTGATAGAGGAAAAGTATAGTCACCTGATGCAGAAATTAAAAATAAAGCAAAGTGATCTTTTTAAAGGGGAACAAATTCTGCTTACAGAAATTGTGAATACTGAAACTAAAAATACGCTACAGCTTGAAAGTGAAAAATTGCAATTGGATAAGATTTATAATGAAATAAAAAATATAGTACGGCAAATTGATTCCACACTTCTGCAACATACCGAAGCTCTTGAAACAAGAGCAATGAAAAAATTATCGGGCCTTGAAAAGAAAATGCTTCGTGCAGAAAAAAGGAAATTTTCTGATACTCAAAATCAGCTCAGGAAAATTTTTAGTTCCTTATTCCCCGACGGCAACCCTCAGGAGCGGACCGAAAACTTTATGCTTTATTATTCCAGGTGGGGGAGTAGTTTTATAGAAATGCTTTATGAAAATTCGTTGGCTCTTGAGCAGGAGTTTTGTGTAGTAGAAGAAAACTAAGTCACCTGTTTTTTTAGAAGTTTGCGACAAAAATCTCTTTTCATTTCTCCATCTTTCCCGCTTTCCTTTCCACTTCTTCCTTCATATCATTTTTAAAATCAACCAGCTTCTGCGTAAGAGTTGCATCGGCAACCGCTAAAATTTCAGCAGCTAGTATTCCTGCATTCTTTGCAGCATTCAACGCTACGGTCGCAACCGGTACTCCATTGGGCATTTGCAAAATTGATAATACTGAATCCCAGCCGTCGATAGAATTGGATGATTTAATAGGTACACCAATTACAGGTAATGTTGTAAGAGAAGCGACCATTCCGGGTAAATGTGCAGCGCCACCTGCACCGGCAATAATTACTTTTAAACCCCTTGAATGTGCATTGGTGGCATATTCCATCATTCGGGCTGGCGTCCGGTGTGCGGATACAATCGTCATTTCAAAATCTATGTCAAATTTTTTCAGGAAATCTGCAGCAGCTTCCATTACTTTTAAATCGCTGTCGCTGCCCATTATTATTCCAACTTTTACTGGCATGATGCAAATGTATATTCTTTATGAGTAAGATAAGCAAGGGACTACAGGTTAGCAATATCGCCTGTAAGCAATGCTACCTGTGCTTCTGCAAGTTTAGCCTGGTAGAGGGCATTATATAAGCGGGTCTTGGCATCGTTGTAACTTATCTGAATTTGCCGTAACTCCACTGAAGTGATGTTTAATTTCTTAAATCTTTCCGTTGCAATAAAAATATTTTCAGTGGCTAACGCAAGATTACTTTTTTCAAGCTCCACGATTTTCAATGAGTTACTATAATTGATGTAAGCATTTGCCAGTGCTGTTTGTAAATTATTTTTTGTTTCTGCGAGGGTTATATTCTGATTCCTGATTTGAATATCTGTTACGGCCACCTGTTTTTTTATAAGCCCCCCGTTAAATAGCGGAATCGCAATGCCTATGGAACCCGAGGGGCCATAAGTCTGGTTAAATAACGTAAAGCCTGCACCATTGCTATTGCGGGAAAAATTATAAAAGCCGTTAAGTGTTACCGCCGGCAATCTCTGCGCTGCAAATTCTTTTTTTGATTCGAATAAAACTGTAAGGTCGCTATTGGCAAGGAGGATATCAGGATTTTGCTTTTCAATTTTATTTTGAGCTTCCTCTATTAAAGGCAATTCTTTTACAGTAATGGTATCAATCACAACATACATTGTGTCGGGTACCTTCCCAATGATGTTGTTTAAAGACGTTTTTGAAATGGCTAAAGAGTTTTGCAGGGAGAGCAATATCGACTTCTGTTCATTAAGATCCACCTGTGCTTCCAGCACTTCATATTTTGCACCGGTACCTATTTCAAAGCGGCGTTGAGCGAGTTCATAACGGTCACTGTAAAGGGTTATTTGTTCTTGTGTTGATTTTACCTGTTCTTTGATCGTTACCACATTATAATAAGATGAGATAACGTTATAAACTGTTTCATTCAAATTTTTTCTGAAAGCATATTCACCGTTTCTTTCCAGCTCTTCGAGCCTTCGTTTGGTCGCAAACATTTTAAGGCCGTCAAATATCGGCCAGTTGATTGCGATGCCCGCGTTCGTATTTTTGGTGTTATTGCCATTACGTATGGTAGTAGTGCCGTTACTGAGTTTTTGCTGAAGGTTATTGACCCCAATCGTTTTATTAGCCGTAGCGCTGATGACCGGTACTGCACCGGCATTTGCCCAACTGTTATTTATTTTTCCTATTTCAATATTGTTTTTACTAATACTAATTCCATAGTTATGTTCAATAGCATATTTTACTGCATCTTCGGCTGTTAGTAACATGTCCTGGGCAAAAATGTTCCCGGTAAAAATCGGGAATTGCAGTATAATTGAAAATGCTAAGATCCTAAAGCGCTTCATTCAACGGTGTCTTTTTTGATGAAAGAAATGCATACATCGCGGGCACCACATACAAAGTAAGTATCAGGGAAAACATGATGCCTCCAACGATTACGACACCCAGTGGGATTCGGCTTGTTGAAGCATCCCCTATGGAAAGCGCTAAAGGCAGTGCGCCGAGTGACATCGCAAGGCTGGTCATTAAGATAGGCCGCAATCTTGAGTATGCTGATTCTACTACAGCCTGTGTTTTCCCCATGCCCGCTTTTCTTTTTTGATTGGCGAATTCAACGATTAATATTCCATTTTTTGTAACGAGGCCTATTAGCATGATCATTCCAATCTGTGAAAAAATATTAAATGTCTGGTCAAATATCCATAAAGAAAGCAAGGCGCCTGCCAAAGCTAACGGCACAGTGATCATTATAATAAAAGGATCGATAAAGCTTTCAAACTGTGCTGATAAAACCAGATAGATCAATATAAGCGCCAATACAAAGGCAAACAGTGTATTGCCGGAACTCTCAGCATAGTCACGTGAAGTGCCGCTGAGTGCGGTTGTAAATGACTCGTCTAAAACTTTTTTTGCAATCCTGTCCATTTCTTTTATACCATCACCTACCGTATATCCGTCTGCAAGATCTGTGGAAATGGTGGCAGATTTATACCGGTTGAAATGGTAGATTGTTGGCGGCGCTGATGCCTCGGTGGTGGAAACCAAATTATCGAGCCTTATATTTTCATTCCGGTTATTTTTTACCATTAATTTACTTAGGTCATTTGGGTCGTCTCTTTCACTCCTGTCCACCTGCCCCAGTACCTGGTATTGCTTTCCTGATTTTAGGAAATATCCAAATCGCCTGTCACTGTATGCAAGTTCCATTGCCCTGGAAATATTATCTGCACTTACACCTAATTCACTTGCCCTCATGCGGTCAATGTTGACGCGTAGTTCTGGTTTATTAAATTTAAGATCAGCGTCAACGCCTTCGAATACAGGGCTGCTATTTGCTTCGTCTAAAAATTCCGGTAGCACCTTTCTTATTTTTTCAAAATCGTTATTTTCTATCACAAATTGAATAGGCGGTCCACCACGGCGGTTTACAGAAATAGTTTGTTCCTGCGATGCGAATGCTCTTCCCTGCGGATATTTTTTCAGGTTTCTGTTAACCATATCTACAACCTGCTGTTGCGTTCTTTTCCGATCTTTGGGGTCCGTAAGAGCCACTCTTATAAAGCCGCTGTTCGTTGCGCCACTTGAAAAGCCTGGCGCTGTAAGGCTTATTATTTTAGTTTTTTCGGGAACAGAATCTATGATCATTTGATCAAGACTGTCGATATATGAATCCATGTACTCGTATGAAGTGCCTTCAGGGGCAGTAACATTTAGCCGGAATTGATTGCGGTCTTCTAATGGGGCCAGCTCGGAAGGTATAGTTGTAAAAATACCCCAGATGATGGCAAAACAACCGGCAACAAGAATGAAGGCTATCCATTTCACTTTCATAAAACGGGCAAGGCTGTTTTTATATCCCATTTCCATTGCATTAAAAAACGGCTCAGTTTTTCTATAGAACCAGGAGTGCCCCAATTTTTTGCTGGTAAGTTTCACGTTAAGAATGGGCGTTAACGTAAGGGAAACAAATGCAGAAATAAGTACGGCGCCGGCAACCACAATTCCAAATTCCCTGAAGAGCCTTCCCACGAACCCCTCCAGGAAAATGATGGGCAGGAATACAATTGCAAGGGTGATTGATGTGGAGATAACCGCGAAATAAATTTCTTTGGAACCTTCTTTAGCAGCCTGGTATTTGTTCATACCAGCTTCCATTTTTTTAAAAATGTTTTCAGTCACAACTATTCCATCATCCACCACAAGGCCTGTAGCAAGCACAATGGCAAGCAGTGTAAGCACATTAATAGTAAAACCGAAAAGGTACATGATAAAGAAGGCGCCAATTAAAGAAACAGGTATATCCAGCAACGGCCTTAATGCGATTAACCAGTCACGAAAAAATAAGTAAATGATAAGAATAACCAGGATCAAAGCAATGAAAAGTGTCTCTTCCACTTCGGAAATAGAACGCTTGATAAATTTTGTCTGGTCCATCCCGATGTCAAGTTTCAGGTCATCAGGAATATCTTTTTTTATTTGTTCAAGTCGTTTGTAAAATTCATTCGATATGGACACATAATTAGAGCCGGGTTGCGGAACAATGGCAAGCATGATCATAGGAATTCCACTTTCCTTTAAACCGGATTGTTCATTTTCCGGCCCGAGCACTACATCTGCTACATCTTTGAGTTTAACATTTACGCCATTGATATTTTTGATAACGAGTTCATCAAACTGTTCTTCTGTATTTAACTTTCCGAAGGTGCGAACGGAAAGTTCTGTTGTGTTGCCATAAATTTTTCCTGCGGGAAGTTCAACACTTTGCGTAAGCAATGCCTGTTGAATATCGTCGGCGGTAAGTCCATAAGCATTTAACTGATCGGCCTTAAGCCAAATCCGCATGGCGTATCTTTTTTCCCCCCAAATAGAAACCGAACTTACTCCGGGGATTGTTTGCAACCGCTCAATTATATTATTATTAGCATACTCAGTTACTTCAAGAAGATTACGGGTATTACTCTGTACGGTTACGGCTATAATAGGTTGGGCGCTTGCATCTGCTTTCGACACAACCGGTGGCGCATCTACATCCTGGGGAAGCGATCGGGTGGCCTGCGATACCTTATCACGTACATCGTTAGCCGCAGCTTCGAGGTCAACGCCAAGGTCGAATTCTACATTGATATTGCTGCTGCCTTCGCTGCTTGACGAGGTGATATTTTTTACACCCGCGATCCCATTGATGGCTTTCTCAAGAGGTTCTGTTATTTGTGATTCAATGATATCAGAGTTGGCGCCGGTATAAGAAGTACGTACGGAAATATTAGGAGGGTCAATGGCCGGATAATCTCTTACCCCCAGGAACTTAAAACCAATGACGCCAAACAAAACTATCACAAGATTCATAACCACTGCGAATACCGGGCGGCGTAAACTTATGTGGGAAATATTCACTTGCTATCCTGTTTTTTTATAGATGAAAGACTTATTTTACTTCCAGGTTTTATTGATAAAAGGCCCGTGGTAATTATGGTATCTCCCACTGCGAGTCCCTTCAATATTTCAACTCTTGCAGAGTCCCTTTCGCCTGTAACTACCACATTAAAATCTGCGGTTCCATTTTTATACACAATTACTTTCTTATCCCTTGCTTCGGGAATGATTGCCTGTGTGGGTATGAGTATAGCATCGTCATTGTTACCCATATCGAAGTTCACTGTTGCAAATGAACCTGCAGTAATATTCTTATCAGTATTCTCAACGATTGCATGAACTTTCAGGCTGCGGTTTTCTGCCGTAATTCCTGATTCTGTTGCGATGATCTTTGCATTATACTTTTTTGAAGATGACTCTGTGGTAAATGAAATGGAATTACCTATCTGTATTTTTGACGTGTATTTTTCAGGTACTGAAAATTCAAGCTTTAATTTGCTTGTCTGCCGAATGGTGGTAACAATGGTCGCAGGTGTTACATAAGCGCCAATGCTTATGTTTTTAAAGCCGATTTTTCCATCGAAAGGAGCCCTTATTATTGTTTTATTTATCGAGGCATTTAATACCTGCATATCAGCCTCGATTGTACTTACATTTAACAGGCTTAAATCATAATCCTGCTGGCTGATACCGCCAATTTTTAAAAGATCACTTTGACGATCCTGTGTTTTTTTTGCGATTGCCAACTGTACATTTAGTTTATGAAGTTGTGCCTGCAGGTCTCCGTCAAAAAGCCTTGCTAATAAGGTACCACGCTTTATAATGCTTCCTTCCTTTATAGAAAGCATTACGACCTTTCCTGAAACTTCCGGGTGAATTTCTGTTTCCTCAAACGGCAATAAACTACCTGCAACATCAATACTTGAATTTAAAACGGAAGATTGCACCAGGTACCCTTCTACGGATAATGCCGCGCCAGCTCTCGGTTTGTCTTTTTTAGTATCAGCGGGTGAAGGATCTTTTGATTTGCTTCCGCAGGAGGTTATGTATGATAAAAAAAGAACCCCTGCAAGGATTTTCCAATACTTCAATTTCATTATGCTGATTTCCTGATTATAAAAACTTTGTGATAAGACGATAAATTTTACAGAAACCTTCGCAAGTTATTCACTGATAACTTTCAATGTGGCTTTTACCTTATTGGAAGTATGTATCAACTCCTGGCGCTCGTGACTAAGAATTGTTACGTGGCCCATCTTTCTCCCTGGCCTCGTTTCTTTTTTTCCATAAATATGAACAAATACATTATCAATTTCCAAAACCTTTTCAAGTCCTTCATACTTAACCTTACCTGAAAAATTTTCTTCGCCAATAAGATTTACTATTGCGCCGGGCATTATGTGATCAGTATTACCCAATGGATATCCCAACATTATGCGCCATAGCATATCGAATTGGGAACTATAGTTTGCCTCAATTGTATGATGGCCGCTGTTGTGAACTCTCGGAGCTATTTCATTTACAAGCAAATTGTTGGCCATATCGAGAAAAAGTTCCACGGCAAAGATACCTGCACTTTTAAAATTCTTCACAACCGTTAGTGCTATTGCTTCAGCCTTCCATAATAATTGTTCATCAAGTTGCGCAGGGCTCAGTTGGTATTCCAGTAAATTAAAATCTTTATTAAAAATCATTTCCACAGGGGGATAAATTGCCACATCACCTGTCCCGCTTATCGCAATAATTAAAGAAAGTTCCTTTTTTATATGGACTTCCTTTTCAAGTATTGCCGGTTCATTAAATCCATTTGAAATACTTTCTTTGGTCTTTAAAATCACAACACCTCTTCCGTCATATCCGCCCAAAGCCAGTTTATGTACTGCCGGTAAAAAAGAAGCATGATCTTTTAATTCTTCTTCATTTTGGGTAACGACAAAATCAGCGGTTGGAATTTGATTGTCGCGGTAAAATTGTTTTTGAAGAATTTTATTTTTTACAATTGCAAGAGCCGAAGGATGTGGGAAAATTTTTACACCTTCTTGCTCAAGTTTTAATAAGGCCTCTACATTTACTGATTCAATTTCAATAGTAATGGAGTCGAGGTTTTTACCGAAATTGTATACATCGTCGTAATTGGTAATATCGCCTGTGGTAAAGTGATTGCAAAGATGGGCTGCCGGACATTCGGGATCATTCTCCATTACAAACGTTTCTACAGGATAGTTGGCCGCAGCCTGTAGTAGCATTCTGCCCAATTGACCACCCCCTAATATTCCAACCTTCATTTAGATTTTTAATGCAAGATAACGTTTGCAATGTTTTTGAGTGAAATAGAATTTCCAATATATGGTGATGCTAATTTATTGAGGGCATTTATTTTGCACCGCTTGTTAATGCGCAAAATTGCATTGCTGCCTATAGTCTGTATAAAAACGCCAAAAATCAGAAGTATTGCTTAGGCTACGGTCCAAATAAAAATTGCAGTAATAGGTATTATCAGGGGTATTTGCCATGCCGCCAACCTTTACGCTGTACCAACATTCAGAGTTATATAAAAAATTCCCCCAGTTATCATAATAAGCCGGGGTATAAAGGCGGTAGTCATTACCAGTATTCAAAATATGTACAGTATCTCCGGCGTGAAGATTTATCTCGGCTGTATCATTTACAAATTTCGCAGTACCATAAACCGAATCAATTTGAATGTATAAGAAGATTCCCTCCGGTAAAGTCAGATTATTTGTAAAGTATGCTCTGTAATGAGGGTATGTTTCTAAAATGGAAGAGCCAAAAGTTGTATCAGTGTATTGATCTTTAAAAAAAACAAATTGGTTAGGATTTTTTGGCGTTTCAAAAATTATTTGATTACCATAACTCGTGCCTTTACGGTTAGTCGCGTATGCTCTTGCATAATATGTAGTTAACTCGGACAACCCGCCAAGAAAGCATAAAAAGCTGCCGGTTCCGCTACCATTGTCAGAAATGTTCAATGCATTGGCTAAAGTTGGTAAACTGTCGGTGCTGTACACAATTCCTCGTACGATGATAGGAAGCCCTCCATCATCAAATATATTTCCCCCAATGCCAGCAGATGAATCATTTAAGATTGATACATTATCTGTTGATATAACCGGCAGAGAATCGGATTGCGGCGTATGTGTCCCATCTGTTGTAAAAGCAACTGTGTTACCATAGCCGGTTCCGGTGCTACTCGTAGCTTAAGCTCTCACATAATACCTTGTGGATGAAGATAAATTTTTTATTTTGCTTGCGAAAATGCCCAATCCTAAGCTATCAATAGTCTTTAAGGAATTACTCAAAATCGTTAAACTATCAGTACCATATACAATTCCTCTTGCCGTTACAGGGGAGCCGCCATCATCTAAAATGTTTCCGCCTGAGTTGGCGCTTGAATCTGTTATATTGGTTATATCAGCAGTAGTTACAACAGGTAATTGAGGTGTGGTCGGTGAATTCTTTTGGCAGCCTGTAAGAATGATTAGACAAATCGCAATAAGAAAGAGGCATTTTTTCATATCACAATTTTAGTAAAGATTTTTAGCAATAACAACTATTAGCTTTAATTAAAATGTCCATCCATTAACGATCGTCTGCAAGGAAAATAAAAATGAGGATTTTGCAGATATCCGGAAGATTGGAACACAGAATACCTTCTTGCATAAGCTATAAAATAAAAACCGCCTCTTTAAAGAACAGAGACGGTTAAATATTTTGTGATTAAAGTTTATTTCGTAAATGTATAACTTATATAACCCGTTTTGCCATCACCAAGATCTATAGGCGATCTTGCAACAAAACTGCCTGATGAAATATTCATCAACTCCAGGCGGTATCCTTCATCTACGTTTTTTGCTTTCATGCCATTTAATTTTTTAAATTGAAATTGAGCGGCTTCTCCTTTGCCAAAAATACTCCAATAAATATCTTCCTTTTTGCCGCTTGATAAGGTAAAAGAGCCTTTTCCGTTTTTTATAAGATTCCATACACTTCCCTGGAAGTCCTGGTAAGGCGCCTCGTCAAATACATCCGTCACTTTAAAAGTCGGGGGCACATCTACTGCAATGTTTGAAACAGTCCATGTTCCATCGAGGTTGCCGTTAGTTGCTTTAAGGTTTGTTGCATTTTTAGAAGAGGAACAACTCGTGATAAGAAAAGCTGTTGTAATAATTATTAAACGATTGATCATTTTTTTCATAATAAATAAAATAGTTTGATCAGGTTATAACATAAATCCTGCCAAAAGCAGCCTGACATCAGCCACACCACATGCCCTAATATTGGCGCCAGTCTCTGCTAACGCCTCTTCCTTAATGAATATTGGCAAGTTCAACCCAATAATAAGGGATAGTTACCGACAGTTCCTTTTTTACCAAATGCGATCATCAGGGGAGAAACCGACCTTAGATTCCCCTTGAAGGGGCATGGGTAACAGCTTATTTTCTACCTTTGTTTAAAACGATTGTATGGAAACTATGAATATTCAAGGCCTGGAGACTGATGATAAGCTTAATGATTTTTTGCCGCTTTATGGAACAGACTATGTGGAATTTTATGTAGGTAATGCAAAGCAGGCTGCGCACTATTATAAAACTGCTTTTGGTTTTCAGTCGCTTGCTTATGCAGGGCCGGAAACAGGTATTAGAGATAAAGCAAGCTATGTGCTTCGGCAAAATAAGCTAACATTTATATTGACAACTCCCTTAAAAACCGGTAGTGAAATAGCAGATCATATTTACAAACATGGTGATGGGGTAAAAATGCTGGCTTTGAAAGTAGATGATGCAACATCTGCGTGGCAAGAAACTACTAAGCGCGGTGCCAAAAGCTATATGGAGCCGCTGACTTTAAAGGATAATGATGGAGAATTGACCATGAGCGGCATTCATACTTATGGTGAAACGATACATTTGTTTATAGGGAGAAAAAATTACTCAGGCGTGTTTATGCCTGGCTTTCGTAAATGGGAAAGCAATTACAATCCAACAGATACCGGCCTCTTATATGTTGACCATTGTGTAGGCAACGTAGGCTGGAACCAGATGAATAAATGGGTAAGCTTTTATGAAAATGTGATGGGCTTTAAAAACATATTGAGCTTTGACGACAAAGACATTTCTACAGAATATTCCGCTTTGATGAGTAAGGTAATGAGTAACGGAAACGGCTACGTTAAATTTCCAATAAATGAGCCGGCTGAAGGAAAAAAGAAAAGCCAGGTAGAGGAATATCTTGAGTATTACAATGGTGAAGGTTGCCAGCATATCGCCATAGCTACTAACAATATTATTGAGACAGTTACATTACTTCAGCAGCGGGGTGTTGAATTTTTGAAAATACCTGCCAGTTATTACGCCTCAGTTTTAGACAGGGTAGGGCATATAGATGAAGACCTTGAACCCTTGAAAAAACTGGGTATCCTGATTGATAAAGATGAAGAAGGGTACCTCTTGCAGGTTTTCAGCAAACCCGTAGAAGACAGGCCCACACTGTTCTTTGAAATCATACAGCGGAAAGGCGCTCAGAGCTTTGGTAAAGGAAACTTCAAAGCCCTGTTCGAAGCCATTGAAAGAGAGCAGGAGCAAAGAGGAAATCTTTGATTTTATTCAAAATAATTCTTCGTTAAGATATACTTGCATAGAATTTTTTTCTCAATAAAAAATTTATTTTTACGTTACATTCTTATAACCGATAGACTAATGCAGAAAAACTTGTTGAAGATTTTCATTGTATCATTTTTGTTTTCTATTTCTCCATCCTTTTTAAAGGCGCAGTATTCATTTATTGATGAACAAAAGACATCTTTCAGGCTGGCCAATGTTTTCAATAGCAAAGAGCAGGCGCTGCAAAAAGAGTTTGAAGCAAAAGGGTTACAATGGCCTGCAAACTTTGTTTACATACGCAGTTTTAAATATGATTCACAGCTTGAGGTTTGGGTAAAAAATACCGCCGCCGAAAAGTATAAATTATTTAAAACTTATAAAGTTTGCATGCAAAGTGGAACTATGGGCCCGAAGCGATTGCAAGGTGACTACCAGGTTCCAGAAGGGTTTTATTATATCAACGAATTTAATCCGAAGAGCGCTTACCATCTTTCACTGGGGCTGAACTATCCCAATGCATCAGACAGGATTTTGAGCGATTCTCTCCGCCCGGGTGGAGCAATTTATATTCACGGTAGCTGCGTATCGGTTGGTTGTATTCCCGTGACTGACGAAGAGATAGAGGAGTTGTATATTATCACCAGTTATGCAAAATCAAATGGAGAAGATTTTATTCCTGTGCATGTTTTTCCCTTCAGGTATAATCAAAAGAAATCAATAGAGTATTTCAAGACAATCTCAAAGGACAATCCCTCTCTTGAAAAATTCGCTATGGAATTGAAATCAGCATTCGATAAATTTGAAGAAACAAAGCAACTCCCAATCGTCCTGATTGATAAAAAAGGTGACTACGTTATTGATTAATTTCCCGCATTAAAAGTTGAATAGTGTCTCTCGTTTTTTGCTCAAGAACAATCAACTTATTTGCTGATAACTTTTTTACAAACTCCCCGGTATAATGCCTTATGGTGAGGAGCGTAAGTTCTTTTTCGATGGTCACATCAAAGAGTTCATCGCATTTTAATGCTGCATCACTAATTTTTTCAGTTATATCATCAACGCATATAAAGAGACTGATCGCTGCATTCTGGCTAAGTGTAGGTTTTATTTTTACCCGCTCCAATATTTCATTTAATTTGTTCACCGGCTCGCCTTCTGCGAAAGCAAAATCCTTTGTTTGTAATGTCATTAATACCTGGTTACGCTTTAAAACTATTATAGGTGGCAAATCATGGTTATTCTTTCCTGATATGACCGTACCGGGTAATTGTGGATCCAAAAAGCATTTGACATACAAAGGAATTTTTTTATTCTGGAGTGGCTTAATGGTTTTCGGATGAATTACCTGTGCCCCGTAGTATGCCATTTCAATCACTTCTTTATAGCTTAATCCAGGAAGCGTTACTGCTTCTTTAAAATCCTTTGGGTCAGCATTCATCACGCCTTCTACATCTTTCCAAATGGTAACGCTCTCTGCATTGAGTGCATTTGCAAAAACCGCAGCCGTATAGTCACTTCCTTCTCTGCCAAGGGTTGTGCTTTCATTTTCATCTGTGCTCCCTATAAAGCCCTGCGTTATTACGATTTTACTTCTATCAAATAAAGGCACTATTTTTTCTGTCACTTGCTTTTCAGTAAACTGCCAGTCCACCATCGCGTCTCTAAAATTATCATCGGTTCGCAGCACATCTCTTACATCAATCCATGTGTTTTTAATTTTCTCTTCGTTAAGGTAAAATGACAATATCGTTGTAGACATCAATTCTCCCGTGCATACGATTTGGTCGTAGTAATAGTTGTAATCTTTTACAGGTTTATCATGAAGCAACCATTCAACCTCTGTAAAAATATTGAGCAATTCATTGGTTGCTTTTTCCCATTCCTGCGTAACTGTATATTTTAGTGTTGTTAAGTGGGTTTGTTTTATTTGTTCAAAAAGGCCCAATGCTTCTTCTTTTCTACCCTCAAAAAAGGCTTCTGCAACCTTTTCCAGGGCATTGGTCACTTTCCCCATTGCAGAAATTACCACAAGAATATTTTCATCTTTGAACTTCTTTAAAATGCTGCCGAGGTTTTGGATACGCTCTACACTATTTATACTCGCCCCCCCAAACTTAAATACCTTCATCTCTTATTTTTTGATAGTCCGCAAAGTAAAATCAAATATTAAAACATAAGTTATATTTTTTGAAACAGGTTCTTAAAGTATGAGGCCAACGGGCATTGATAAACAGGGCAAATTAATTAATTGCCCTACATTTGTTGCCTTCTAAAAAAGACGCATTTGAAATATGATAGTTAACAGGCAGGTTCTCACCCTCGATGAATTTACATTGAAAGAAATGCGTGCCTTTCCTAAGGCGACGGGAGAACTGGCAGGCCTCTTAAGAGACATTGGACTCGCAGCAAAGCGTGTAAATGTAGAAGTGAATAAGGCAGGCCTTGTCGATATTTTAGGTGATACCGGAGAAATAAACATCCAGGGCGAAGAAGTAAAGAAACTCGACGAGTATGCAAATGATCAGTTTACCGGTGTATTGCAGCACGGCATTAGCTGCGCAGGCATTGCGAGTGAAGAACTGGACGATATGGTTTCTTTTAATAACGAGATCAGCATGGCCTCTAAATACATCTGCATGTTTGACCCGCTGGATGGCAGCAGCAATATAGATGTGAATGTTTCTATCGGAACCATTTTTAGTGTTTACCGCCGCGTATCAGAAACCGGCACTCCTCTTACAAAAGAAGATTTTCTTCAACCCGGCAACCGGCAGGTGGCTGCGGGATATATTATTTATGGATCTTCTACCATCTTTGTATACGCAACTAAAAGAGGTGTAAATGGCTTTACCCTTGACCAGTCTATCGGTGAATTTTGCTTAAGCCATCCCGGAATAAAGTGCCCTGAATATGGTAAAATGTATTCGGTGAACCACGGTAAATTCTTCATGTACAGTGACGAGGTAAAAAAATATATCGACCGTTGCCAGAATAAAACGAGGGATAACGGCGGGCCTTATACGCAAAGGTACATAGGCAGCATGGTTTCTGATGTGCATCGTAATTTAATAAAAGGAGGCATTTTTATGTACCCCGGAACCATAGACAAACCAAATGGAAAACTCAGATTGCTATACGAATGCAATCCGTTTGCGTATATTATTGAAGTTGCTGGTGGCAAAGCCACCGATGGCAAAGTACGTATCCTGGATAAGCAACCAACGGAACTGCATGAACGTACCCCTTTTTTTATTGGGAGTATTAAAATGATGGAAGAGTTGGAGGAGTGCACAGGCAGAGTTTAATAAATTCATAGTTCTTACATCGCGGTTCGCGATGTAAAGCTAGCAGCAAAAGCGATTAATGATAAAACAATGAATAAAAATGAGTAAAGTAATTATTTCGGTAAAGGACCTCGTAAAAAACTACGGTAAGTTCGAGGCAGTAAAAGGTATCTCATTCGATGTATTCGAGGGCGAAATTTTTGGCCTGCTTGGGCCTAATGGCGCAGGAAAATCAACGACTCTTGAAATCATTGAAACTTTGCGTGATAAAACTTCGGGGAAAATAATAGTGGATGGGCTTGATCTTGATAAAGATCCTGATAAAATCAAAAAAGTTATTGGGGTTCAATTACAAACTTCAGGATATTATCCCGGGCTTAATTTGCTTGAACTGATCGACCTGTTTTGTGGGCTTTATAACACAACTGCAGATCCTTATGCGCTGTTGGAAATGGTAAACCTTAAAGAAAAGGCAAAGAATAAATATAAAGAAATGAGTGGTGGCCAGAAACAGCGTTTTTCCATTGCTACTACTTTAATTAACAAGCCGAAAATTATTTTTTTGGATGAACCTACTACCGGTCTTGACCCCCAGGCGAGAAGAAATTTATGGGATCTTATAAAGAGAATAAGGGAGAGTGGGACCACAGTAATCATCACCACGCATTATATGGATGAAGCTGAACAATTGTGTGAACGGGTTGCTATTATGGATGAGGGCAGGATTATTGCTTTACAATCGCCGGATAAACTAATTGACGACCTGGTAGCCTCCGGTTTCGAAAGGCCGAAAGTAACAAAGGCCGCTAATCTTGAAGATGTTTTTATAAATCTGACCGGTAAAGATTTTAGGGAAGATTGAGATATATTTGCGCAGATTTTTTTAAAAACTAAAAACAAATACCTAATGAAAAGGCTATTATTTATTGTACCTGTATTGATTTTATTTTCATGCGCCGGCACTAAGAAGACGGAATCTGTTATGCCGGTTGCCCAGATCGTTGAAGTTCCAAAAGACACAGTGATGTCTGCAATTGACAGTCTCAGCTATGCGATGGGTGTGCAAACGGCCACCTATTATAAAAGCCAGGGAGCCGAGAAAATAAATTCCGAGATGGTGAAGAAAGCTTATGATGATGTTTACAATAATGATAGCCTGAAAATACCTGCCGAAACCTGCAATACGACTATTCAACAAAAACTACAACAATATATGGCCGAGAAAAACGAAAAAGCAAAAGAAGAAGGAATCAAATTCCTCGAAGAAAATAAAAAGCGCCCGGGCGTTGTAACGCTTCCAAGCGGGTTGCAATACGAAGTTATTAAAGAAGGCACAGGCCCCATGCCAAAATCCACAGACACGGTAAAAGCACACTATGCGGGTTCTTTGATAGACGGGAAAGAATTTGATAACTCATACAAAAGAGGAGAACCTATTACCATCCCGGTAACAGGCGTTATCCAGGGCTGGGTGCAAGCTTTGCAATTGATGCCCGTTGGCAGCAAATGGAAATTAGTTATTCCTTCGGACCTTGGTTATGGTGATAGGGGAGCTGGTGGTGCGATACCCGGGGGCGCTGTTTTGGTTTTTGATATTGAGCTTTTGGAAATCGTAAATAAATAAAAAGTTTTTATGCCAAACGATAGCGAGGACCTAAGTTTCCCTATTGGAAAGGAAAGTGAAGCAACATACTTCAACAGCCCTTTCGATGAAAAGATTAAGACTGAGTTATTGCACGATATAAAAATGCTTCCGGCGCAGCTTGAGTACGCCATTCAAGACCTTGACGAACACCAGTTGGAAACTCCTTATCGCCCGGGAGGCTGGACTGTAAAGGAATTGGTCCATCATGTGGCTGACAGTCACATAAATGCTTACGTAAGATTCAAGCTCGGACTAACAGAACTCAACCCTGCCATAAAGCCGTATGACCAGGACGCATGGGCGAAACTCCCGGATACAAAAGATTTGCCCGTAAATATTTCTTTAACCCTGCTGCATTCGTTGCATGCCAGGTGGTACCAGCTTATGTATGATATGACTGACGAACAATGGCAGCGCACTGTTTACCATCCGGAGAGGCAACAAACTTTAAGTTTATGGGACCTTTTAAAAAGTTATTCCTGGCACAGCAGGCATCATACTGCGCATATTACTTCTTTAAGAGAAAGAATGAAATGGCACTGAGCATCCGGATAAAACTTAAGAAGAATTAATGGAGACTAATGGAGACAAATCGAATGGGAAAATATGAAATGGAAAGTATTATCTTCTGAATACCTGGTGAAGTTTCCTTTTTTTACAGCCCGTAAAGATAAATGTGAAACACCCGAGGGAAAAATTGTAGAGCAATATTATGTAGTGGAATTGCCAACAACAGCGTGTGCGTTAGCATTTACTGAAGAAGGTCAAGCTATAATGATAAAGCAATACAGGCATCCCATTGCTAAAGTGATCCTTGAATTGCCGGGAGGGTTTATTGATGAAAACGAAACGCCTGAAGCAGCTATGGCCCGGGAATTAATGGAAGAAACAGGCTACGAATTTTCTTCGATTGAACAGGTTGGAATGATTGCGGCGAACCCCGGAGTGCTTAACAATTATACAGCGCTTTTTCTTGCAAAAGGCGGTAAAAAAAAGGGCGCTCAAAATCTTGATCACAATGAATATATCGAGATAGAAAAAATTTCTCTTGCAAAATTAAAAGAGCTTTTTCTTGAAAATAAGATCGAGCAGGCATTGCATGGGATGTGTATTTTTTATGCGTTGAGAAAGATGGGTGAGATATAAGCAATCAACAACGAAATAATGAATAATTGATAATACTATAGTGAAATCAATTGACAAGATTTACCTCTCCCACAACAAAAACACTACCACACACAATAATCAAATCATCTTTAGAAGCTACATCCATAGCAGCTTTCAGCGCTTCGTTTGCTTCCTGATATGCATTCCCCTGAAGATTAAATTTCCCGGCTCTCTCAAGTAATTCATTCTCCGGCAATGCCCGTGCGATTTGCGCTTTGGTAAAATAGTAGGTTGCTTTGGCGGGAAGATGCGATAAGACCTTTTCTATTTCTTTATCTTTTACAATGCCGAAAACAATATGAAGATTATGATACCTGGTTTGTTCAATTTGAGTCACTAAATTTTTCACTCCGTCTTCATTATGGGCTACATCCAGGACCACCAAAGGATCGTTATGTACTACATCCCATCGCCCGTGCAAGCCGGTATATTTTTTTACATTTATTAGTGCGTCATGAATATTTTCAGTTTTTACAGGAAACTTGCTTCTGATTATATCAAGTGAAGTAAGAACGGTTAAAAGATTTTTTTGCTGGTACAGCCCATTGAGATCAAGAGCGTATTTTTCCTGTTCGTTGTTATCAATGTTTTTTACAACTACCTCTAAGGTTTCTTCTTTATTAACTGCTGAAATAACTTCATATTTATTTTGTGCAAAAAAAACGGGTGAGCCGGTTTCCTTTACTTTTTTCTCAAAAACAATTTTTGTTTCGGGAAGCGTTTCGCCAATTGCTACCGGTACTCCGGGCTTGATAATTCCGGCTTTTTCAAAAGCGATTTTTTCAAGAGTGTCACCAAGGATATCCGTATGATCGTAAGCTATGTTTGTAATTATTGAAAGCTCGGGAGTAATCACATTTGTACTGTCAAGCCTTCCGCCGAGACCTGTTTCAATAATAGCAATATCCGTTTTCACAAAGGCAAAATATTCCAATGCCATCACGAAAGTAAGTTCAAAAAAAGAGGGCTCTATTTTCTCCGAAAATGATTTGATGTTTTCGACGTAGTCAACCACAAAATCCTGGCTGATCATTTCGCCATTCACCTTTATTCTTTCCCTGAAATCTTTCAGATGCGGCGAGGTGTAAAGGCCCGTTCTATAGCCCGCACGTTGAAAAATCGCCGCAAGCATGTGGCTCGTTGAACCTTTGCCGTTAGTTCCGGCTACGTGAATCGTCTTTATTTTATTTTGAGGATTTCCAAGGAAATCGCACAAGGCTATTGTGTTGGTAAGATCGGCTTTGTAAGCCCTTCGGCCAATACTGCTAAAGAGAGGAAGCTTGTTGTATAAATAATGTAAAGTTTGCTCGTAAGTCATCGGGCAAATATAACATCCAAGAAATAACCAGTTTTAGGAAAGATGATAGAATGAATTGTATTCAAAAAACCAATTAAAGCTGAATAACTTTTAAATAATTTCAATTATTCTACATCAAATTTAATTTCAACAGTTATGGTAGATTCATGATCAGATTTATTAAATTGTACCTGATGCAAATGATTGCTAATTGATTCTGCGTATTTAGGATTTGTAGTTGAGGAATTTTTTGCAAATCCAATAAATATCCCGCGACCATCAGGTGAAACCTTAATAGTGGCATAGACTATGGCCCTATCTAATTCATCCTTGAATGAGTATGCACGCACAATTTTTCTGTCACCGCGAACTATGCTCATACCTCCACCGCTTCTTCCGCCCGGTGAGTTTCCATAGGCATCCGGTTTGCCTGTTGGGCTCCCGGCATCTCCATTGCCAGGCTTATAACCCTGGTTCCTGTAGCCATTATCTTCTGTTGCTCCGTTACCGCCGGTTCCGTTTCCTCCTTTATAAAGGGGCAACTTGGGCTTAGGCGGAGCAGGATTAGGATTTATAACTGGTGATGGATTTACATTTTTGGTAGTCTTTGCAACCGACTCTTTATTCACTTCTTTCGCATCTTCTTTCGGCTTTTCACTTTTTAAGACAGGAGCTGCTTCTTCATCATTATTGTCATCGGCCTGTATATTTCTCACAGGAGTTTCGGCAGCTTTTACGGCTTTTTGCTGCGATTGAATGCTCTGTGTTTCCGGTGCACGCTCGCCTTTTACAAGAGGTTGCACATCTCCCATACCTTCAAAATCGTTTCCGAGGTTTACATCAATAAGATCTTCTACCTGCGCTACCGGCGGGATTTGTAATGGCCATGTATAAAATATTGCTATGATGAGGAATAAACCGCAAATACCGGCAGTATATAAAAATGCTTTCCGGTTTTTTTCTGATTCGAATGAGTGATCAATATATGCGGTTTCCAATGCTACTTATTTTATGCGTTCCAAATTTATACAATTATGAAAAATATAAAGATGTATAAATGTTAAAAGAAATTGTTTAATTGTTGGTGTACGTTCTTTCGCCAAAAAGCAAGCTTCCAATTCTTACCATGGTACTGCCCTCTTCAATGCCAACTTTATAATCGGCACTCATGCCCATGCTTAAAATTTCGAATGCAGTATTTTGATTATCAGCTTTGGAATACTTATCAAATAGCGTTTTCAAAAATCTAAATTCTTCCTTTACTTTTTCCATATCATTACTAAACGAAGCCATCCCCATCA
>JBBSBD010000014.1:0-47289 GCA_038251675.1 Chitinophagales bacterium
GATTAATTATGAAACCTGCATTTCGTCGTTTACAACCGTTTTTGTTTCTAAACTTTTCTGTTGCAAATTGCCAGTTGCTGTTTTAAAAAAGCGTTTTTGAAAAACAAGAATGGTAATTATCCCTGTGGATATGGAGGCATCTGCAAGGTTAAATATCGGCCTGAAAAATACAAAATCTTCTCCTCCCCAAACAGGAATCCAGGCAGGGAAATGGGCATTCTCGATAATAGGGAAATACAACATATCTACCACTTTTCCGTGTAAAAATCCGGCATATCCATGAGTTGGAAAAATCTTAGCCACAGTGTATGCGTTCATGGCACTATCTTCAAAAATAAGCCCATAAAACATGCTATCTATTAAATTGCCAAGAGCTCCTGAAAATATTAGCGCAGCGCAAATAATAAAACCCGGATGATATTTTTTTTGAATAATCTTTCTAAGGTAGAAGATGCCGAAAATAACCGCGGCGAGCCGGAATAAAGTAAGCAACATCTTGCCCCATTCGCCACCAAATTTCCATCCGTAAGCCATACCCTCATTTTCTATAAAATATAGCTTAAACCAGTTTCCAATTACTGAATGGGATTCCCCGGCATAAAAGTGGGTTTTTACATAAATTTTAAGTGCCTGATCTGCAAGCACAACAAGGCAAATAATTAAAAAAACATTTCTTCCTTTCACTTAATAAATTTGATGGGCAAAGATAATAAAATTGAGGATGGGTATAGAGGAAATACGTTAATTATAAGCAAATGAGATTTAAAGATCAAAACGATTTTTTTTAACTGATTATTGCCGCAAATCCTCGCGTAAAAACTACAAAATACATGAAATTTATTCTTCAAAATAAACTCTCTTAACTCTTTGCGATATTCCTGTCATTATCTCGTAAGGAATAGTATTGGCCCACTTTGCTAAAATAAAAAGAGGCAATTTTTGTCCAAATACTATTACCGATTCTCCTTCGCTTAGATGTTCATAACCGGTGACATCAAGCATTGTCATATCCATACAGACATTCCCAACTACGGGAACCAACTTTCCCTGAATCATCATTTTTCCATTGCCGTTGCCAAGGCTCCGCGGATAGCCATCTGCGTAGCCGATACGCACCGTGGCAATTAAGCTGTCTTTTGCCACCCTCGCGTTCCTTCCATAGCCAACAGTTTCGCCGCTTTTTACTTTTTTTAGTTGGGATATTGTAGTGGTAAGTGTAGTAACATTTTGCAGCTTTCGTTGCATAGCCTTGTTGCTATCAATTCCGTACAGCCCAATACCAAGACGAACCATATCCATTTTTTTTTGGCTGTGTCGGCTGATCGCAGAAGTGTTAGCTGTGTGTTTATAAAATTTATATCCCAATGAATTTTCCAATAATTGGGCGCAATCTTCAAAAGTCATTGTTTGTTGTTTAGTGAACAAATTATGCTTTGGATCTTCACTTGCTACAAGATGGGTAAACACGGTCATGATTTTTAAGAATGAATTTGACGAGAGGCGGTTGGCTAAATCTTTTATATCAGGTGGTGTGAATCCCAGCCTGTGCATGCCGGTATCAATTTTAATATGAACAGGGTAATTATTAATTCCACCCGATTTCAAAAAGCTATCAAATTCCTGTAAAATTGAATTCGAAAATATTTCGGGCTCAAGATTATAATTTACCAGTGATTCGAAAGTGCCTTTTTCAACATTCATAACCATTATGGGCAAATTAATTCCGGCTTTTCGAAGTTCAACGCCTTCGTCAGTATAAGCAACTGCGAGATAATCAATCTTATTATATTCTAAAACTGAAGCTATCTCATAACTGCCGCTTCCATAGCTAAAAGCTTTTACCATCGCCATTATTTTAGTTGCCGGATTGAGCAATTGCCTGTATTGTTTCAGGTTGTGTGCAATCGCATTTAGATTAATAGAAAGCACAGTCTGGTGAACTTTTTGCTCGAGCGCTTTTACAATGTGTTCAAATCCAAAAACACGGGCGCCTTTAACAAGTATACTTTCATTGTGGAAATGAAGACGAGATATATTTTTTAAAAAATCCTCTACAGTAAGAAAAAAATCCGAAGAGTCTAAAAATGAAAATTCTTTTTGATGTAAAAATATCTCAGGCCCTATACCTATAAGCCTCGTGATTTTCTTATGCTGAAGTAAAGAGGCAACTTCTGCGTAAAGTTCACCCGGTTTTTTGCCAGACTGTAAAATATCAGATAATATTACAGAACGCCGTGCATGCTGCTTCTGCTGCGAAAGAAAATTTATGGCGATACTTAGCGAATAGAGATCATTGGTATAACTGTCATTAATAATAGTACATTGATTTATACCTTGTTTAAGTTCAAGGCGCATTGTAACAGGATAAAGCAAAGCAAATTTTCTCGTAATTCTTTCAACATTTCTCTCCATTACAATCAATGTACACCAGCAGGAGATTGCATTTTCAATAGATGCGTCATCTGCAAAGGGAATAGTAATGGAGGAGTTCTTATCCTTGTAAGCACCCGTAATTTTTGTTGAATTTTTAATTTTGCTCACAGACAAAATTTGCAAGTCATTGCTGTCTGTTTTCCCCCAGGAAAATAAATTCAGATCATTTTTAGTTTTCTTAATTCTTGTCTTAAAATCAATCACTTCTTTTTTCAAAACTTTATCATCACCGGGGAAAACCAATATATCAGCATGAGTAAAAAGTTTAAGTTTTTCATTAATTTTTTGAGTGATACTTTTAAATCCTTCGCCATGCGCCTGGCCGATATTGGTAAATATTCCTATAGTTGGCTTTATGATTTTTTCTAATAATTCCATCTCACCGGATGTTGATATTCCTGCTTCAAAAATTCCAAGGGTATGCGATGTGTTTAAATTCAATACACTTAGAGGAACACCTATTTGCGAATTATAGCTTCCGGGGCTTCGCACGATTCTAAAATCATTTTCAAGTAATTGATCCAGCCATTCCTTCACTATCGTTTTGCCATTACTTCCCGTTATTCCAATTACAGGAAGTTTATTACCCTCAGGCTGTTGATTATGATTAATCCGGTGATTAATTGCCAGCAATTGTAAAGCGTGTAATGTGTTACTTACCATGATCACATTTGCAGAGCTAATTTTATTCAGATCGGCAGTCGTTTCATCAATTATGAAATTTCTAACTCCTTTTTCATAAAGGGCTTCTACAAAATCATTACCATTCCGATGGGAAGTTTTTAGTGCAACAAAAATGGTGCTTCCCGGAAAAAGAATTTTTCTGCTATCTAATAAAAGGTAGGCGGGTGCAGGCATGTTAAGATTACTATTGACAAGTCTTCCGCCTGTATATTCTGCAATTTGTGTAATGGTATAGTTGATTGCTACATTCACTATTTTATTTTTTTAATAAAACTCCGCAATACTTCTTCTACTCTCTCTTGCTATTGTTTACATAAACAGAATATAAAACAGAGCCGGAAAGGCAAATCACGATGACCAAAAGTGACATCCAAATAGGGAGATGAATGTCAAAATATTCAACCAGCATTTTTGCCCCGATAAAAATCAAAACAATTGCTATCCCTTCTTTCAGGTATTGAAATTTTCCGACGGCACCCCTTAGCAAAAAGAACAGGGAACGCAATCCTAAAACTGCAAAAATATTAGAAGTATATATAACCATTTTTGTTTGAGTAATGGCAAATACGGCAGGAATGGAGTCAAGTGCAAAAACAATATCAGTTGTCGCAAGCATTACCAAAACAACAAAAAGCATGGTAAAATGTCTTTTACCATTTATTCTTTTCGTAAAATTTCCATTACTGTTTTCATGAGTAAGTGGAACTAATTTTTTTAAAAATTTATATACGGCATTACTTTCAGGATGAAATTCCTTCTCAGTATCAATAAAAAACATTTTCAAACCCGTATAAACCAGGAACGCTCCAAATAGGTACAATATCCAAAAGAATCTTTCTACAAGCACAATACCTGCCGTAATAAAAATGACGCGTAAAATAATTGCCAGTAATATTCCTAAAAGTAATACCCTGTTAGAATATTGTTCAGGGATGCCGAAATAGGAAAATATAAGAATGAAAACAAAGATATTATCAATGCTAAGTCCCCATTCCATTAGGTAAGCGCTTATATACTCAAGCGCAACTGTTTGTCCGTCCTCAAACCAAACAAATAGAAAAAAGCCAAGGCCAAGACCCACCCAAAAAAGAGTTTGAAAAAATGCCTGCTTTAATGATATCGTTTTCGATTGCTTACTTAGCAGGCCGAGGTCAAAAATTATCGCAATGATCAATACGATTCCAAAAATGAGATAGGTCCATTCTGTTTCATTCATCTATAAAATATTCCGGTAAAGATAGGTGATGGTGATGCGAAAGGATAAAGGCTGCAATATTTTTATCCAGGAATAATCTTAGCTGCTGTATTTTTTTCTTCGCCGCCATTGATAGATTATTCCTAAAAAAATAATAAGTGAAACAGGTAATACAATATTAACAATTTGCCAGATTGTTTTTTGGGTTTCAATTTTTTTTGGATCAAGTAATCTTAGTGTATAATCCTTTGCACGGGCCTCGGTTAGGCCTGCATCATTAAGGAGGTATTCGATACAATTTTCCACAAATTGTTTATTAGCAAACTGATATTGATATTGCGTTTCAACAGTATATGAGTTTATTCCCATTGGCAGCGGCTGGCCCTGCAATACACCATTCAGCGCAATGTCGCCATCCGCCACTACTATCATTTTATTTTCGTTCGCAGACTCCGGCAAAAAGGGAGTTCCGTATTTGATGTTGGAATCTAAAAGAGCCTGGCTTACCCTGTTTTTATAAAGGGATGTAAATATCCCTTCCAATAAAACAGCGGCTGGTATATTCTGCTTTTTGTAAGCCTCATCTTCAGGAGCATTGCGATTTTCCTCGCCGCTTATTAGAGCAGGTGTTTCAATTGTTCGTGAGTTAGGCGATGAACTTAATAAAATTGTTTTCTTGATTCCGGAGGCACTTACTGTATCTATAGAATTCACGAACCTCCCTGCCACAAGTCCAAGGTTTTTATTAATAACACTATTCTGTTTGGACTCAAATAAGGGAAAATAATTCCAATGCAAAAATTCAAATTGCTTATCGCCGTTTACATCAAATGGCAAAAAATCACATTGAAGATCCATTATAAGATCCGGGTTAATCCTTACTCCATATTTAAACAAAAGATCTTCAAGCTTAAGATTGCGGTCATACGCAACTACCTGGTTTTTTATTCGAAGACTATCCATTTCGGCATTAAGCCGGTCGATAAACCAAAGCACTTTGCCGCCACGCATCACATATTGATCGATTTTTAATTTTTCTTCTTCAGTGAACGAGATTGATGGTTTTACGATCACCAATAATTTGAATGTGTCAGGTATTACCGGCTCTTTCTCAATATTTATTGTGAATAACTCATAATTTTTTCTCAACACATTTTCTATAAGGTCGTAAACATTCGCTCCGCCCGGTTCTCCATTTCCGGTGGAATAAGCTACAAGTGTCTTTTTGTTTTCTCTTACTTTATTTATGGCATCCGCAAACTTATATTCGAGTAATGCCTCTGCGCTGTTTAATTCCACGTTGCTAATGGCCTTAGGCCCCGAATACAAATTTACCGGGAGCAATTTATCCTCATAACGAACTAAAGCCGCAGGATAAATGTATTGTGATTGCTCGCCCGCTTTTAACTGCACTTTTAAATTGATGGGTACAATTCCCAGTGAAGCAAGTGTATCAGCGTACGTTCTATCGGTTCCGGGGATTAGTTCTTCAGGTGAAATCAATTTATACCGTATGTTGCCCTTCGCATACTCTTTAAATTCCTGTAATAATTCTTCTGACGTAATCGCAAGCTTCCTGAAACCGGATGGCAGATCTCCTTTTAAGAAAATATCTACTTCAACCGGGTTATTAATATTTCTCAATATTTTTTTTACAGGAGACGAAATTGTAAATCTTTTTTCATTGGTAAGATCGATGCGATAATGAAATATTGCAGCCAAAAAGTTCAATGCTACCAATAAAATAACTACTACAATTATTCCCCCTCTTTTAGCTGCTGAAGAAATCTTCATTATTTATCTATACTATTTTTTTGAAAGAATTTTTTGAGTCGAAAAAAGAAAAAGAAAAATGACACTACCAAAATAAACAATGTCCCTTGTGTCTATAACCCCGCGGCTTATGCTGTGGTAATGAAAATCTATCCCGGCCATTTCAAGATAATAATCGGCATTGCCCGAAAAAACCGAAAGTTTGCTTATAGCACTGAATCCGAAATACAAAATAAGGCATGTGAAACATCCGGTTAAAAAAGCTACTACGGCATTAGAAGTAAGTGAAGAGCACCATAAACTTATTGCAGCAAAAACAGCGGAAAGAAATAATAAGCCAATGTATGATCCCACGATTCCGCCAGTGTCAATACCGCCTCCTGCTGCTAAGTAATGTATTGTATAAACGTATAAAAGTGTAGGTAATAATGTAATTACAATTACAACAATCAACGCAAAATATTTGCCCAGCACAATCTGCCAGTTTGTAAGCGGTTTTGTTTGCAATATTTCAAAAGTGCCGGTCTTAAATTCATCGGCGAAGCTTCGCATAGATAATGCGGGTATTAGAAAAAGAAAAATCCAGGGGGCAAAATCAAAAAACTGGTCAAGTGTAGCATAGCCGAAATCAAACAGGTTGGTATCTTTTAAAAAAAAAAGAAAAAAGCCGGTAATGAGAAGAAACAAAATGATGGTAATATAGCCTGTAAGGCTGCTAAAAAACTGTCGTAATTCTTTATTGGCAATAGCTATCATCCTTGAGGGAAAGTTATATTCTGATTTGAAAAGTAATTAAAAGTTTTTGAATTTAAGATAAGCAGCGTTTTTAAATAGCCTGCTGTCCTTATATCTACCAGCTTACCAATTCAATTTTTTGTTTTTTTAATGCTTAAATTATCTCTGAAATTAAGATGACCCTATCTTTCTTTAGACAAGAAAAGCAATCTTCAGAGATTTTGCTATGAAAAGTTTACCTGAACAAACTGCTGAAGCCCTGTAACAACGGGGCTTTTTTTATTATGGAAAATTATGTTTACAGCATCTACTCTGAAAACATAATTATGAAATCATTACAAACAAGGTTTATTGGAGTATTCCTTTTATTTACGAGTACTGCGTTTGCCCAATCCGAAAAAAAAGTTTTACCGCCTCCGCCTCCCCCGCCAGTTGCTCTGCCTGTACCACCAAAACCTCCGATACCACCTGCTGAGCCTCAAGTTACCAAGATGGTTCTCCCGGCTGCGCCTCCTAACCCACCACTACCTCCTGAAAAAGAAAAAAAGCAATTGTAGCTTAAATAGGTATCAATTTCAGAATATCCTAATGGGGTTGCCTAATTTCACCTGACTGAAATTTTTTTAATAATTGCCTCTAAAAACAAACAGGCTTTCGATATGAAGGCCTGTTCAAATAAAACAAATCAAAAAATTAAACTGCAAAACTTTCCCCGCAGCCGCAACTACGGCTTGCATTTGGATTGCTGAAGTAAAACCCTTTCCCATTCAATCCATCACTAAAATCAAGTGTTGTATTAACCAGGTATAAAAAACTTTTGAGATCTGTAACTACTTTAACACCATTATCATCAAACTCCTGGTCCATGGGTTTTTTCTCATTATCAAAATCCATTTTATAACTGAGGCCTGAACATCCGCCACCTACTACACTTACCCTTAAAAAATAGTCGCTATCCGGTAAAGCTGCTTCCTTCTGCAACTTGATAACCTTCTCTTTCGCTTTATCACTTACGTATATCATGTTGTTTAATTTGAAAATATGAAATTATGAAGAGATCATTTTCATATTTGCTAATTGAACCATTTGCTAAGTTGAATTAATGCACTAAGCTTTCTTCAAACTTAATTTTTTCCAAACCGTTTTTTGCACGGTAGTCATTAATAGCTGACTTTATTGCGTCTTCTGCCAAAACTGAGCAATGTATTTTAACCGGCGGAAGATTGAGTTCTTCCACTATATCCATGTTGTCAATTTTCAAGGCGTCGTCCACGCTCTTGCCTTTAAGCCACTCCGTAGCCAATGACGAAGAAGCAATCGCAGAACCACAGCCGAATGTTTTAAATTTCGCGTCTTTTATCATTCCTGTTTCGTCATCCACTTCTATCTGAAGACGCATTACATCGCCACATTCTGGTGCTCCTACCAGCCCAGTGCCTACGTTTTTTTTGCTTTTATCTAAAGTCCCTACGTTTTTGGGATTTTGATAATGATCTATAACTTTATCTGAGTATGCCATGATTGTTTATTTTTTTGATATTTGAATTTTCTTTTTACAATTTACAATTTATTGAACACATTTCTTCATTCGATCTTTAATGGGCTGCCCATTCAATTTTTTCCAGGTCGATACCTTCTTTCCACATTTCCCATAGCGGGCTCATTTCTCTCAATTTTAATACAGTGGAACTTACCTGGTCGATAGTATAATCAATTTGTTCTTCTGTCGTAAAGCGACCTAAACCAAAACGGAGCGAAGAGTGTGCCAAATCATCGCCAAGTCCGAGGGCTTTTAGAACATAAGATGGCTCAAGCGATGCTGATGTACAAGCCGAACCGGAACTTACTGCAATGTTTTTATTAAAACCCATCATAAGGCCCTCACCTTCCACGTATTTAAAGCTGATATTGCTCACGTGCGGCAATCTGTGCTCGGTACTTCCATTTACATAGGCTTCCTCAAGTTTTAAGAATGAGGTTTCAAGTTTGTCGCGGAGCTTACTTATACGTTCAGTATCTTTTTCCATATCCAATTGGCATAGTTCGCAGGCTTTTCCAAAACCAACTATTCCTGGTACATTCAAAGTACCACTGCGCATAGATCTCTCGTGGCCGCCACCATCCATCTGGGCAGTAACCTTCACTCTTGGGTTTTTGCGGCGAACATATAAAGCTCCAACACCCTTTGGCCCATACATTTTATGTGCGGAAAAAGCCATAAGATCAATACCGTCCTTATTGACATCAACGGGAATTTTACCTACTGCCTGGGTTGCATCAGTAAATAATAATGCACCATGCTTCTTAGCAATCGCACTGATTTCCTTAATGGGTTGAATCACGCCAATTTCATTATTAGCATACATTATGGCTACCAAAATGGTTGTCGGCTTCATAGCTGCTTCAAGTTCTTTGAGGTCAATCAAGCCATTTTCCTTGACTTCAAGGTAAGTTACTTCTCCTCCTAATTTCTCAATATGCTTACAAGTATCCAACACAGCTTTGTGCTCGGTAGTCGCGGTAATAATATGATTTCCACGTGATGCGTACATTTCATAAATCCCCTTCAGGGCAAGATTGTCGCCTTCAGTGGCTCCGGAAGTAAAAATAATTTCTTTAGGATCAGCACCTATTAGCCTTGCCACTTGTTCACGTGCGTAATCCACCGCTTCCTCCGCTTCCCAACCAAAAGGATGATTACGGCTCGCAGCGTTTCCAAAATGATCAGTAAAATAGGGTATCATCGCTTCCAACACCCTCGGATCCATGGGAGTAGTGGCGTTATTATCAAGGTATACAGGTAATTTCAACATAAATTTTCAGGTTTTCAAATTCTTACAAATTTACACCAAATGATGGTAAAAACTTAGTTATGCTTTGGCTTAACCCTATTTTTACCAAACTCGAAAGCCGGAGTTTTGCTTGAATTATGCATTGCTCATGGAAGCAGTGGTGTAGTTTTGCCTAAAAATTCTTCATGAATAAAATCGAACATATTGGAATAGCAGTAAAGAAACTTTCAGTTTCAATCCCATTATTTGAAAAACTTTTAAATACCCCCTGTTACAAAACCGAAGCTGTGGAAAGCGAACAAGTCAATACTGCTTTCTTCGAAAAAGGCGGAACAAAGATTGAACTTTTAGAAGCTTATGCGCCGGGCAGTGTAATCAATTCTTTTATAGAAAAAAAAGGAGAGGGAATACATCACATTGCTTTTGAAGTTGAAGATATTGAAGCTGAGGTGAAACGATTAGTAGTTGAGGGCTTTAATCTAATAAATGAAGTACCCAAACCCGGGGCTGATAATAAAATCGTTTGCTTCCTTCATCCTAAATCGACTAATGGCGTATTGATTGAATTGGTAATGGAGAAGAAAAGTTGATTATTGTAAGAAGCAGTCTTAATGCTAGCCCATTCTTAGCTAATCTATTGTTTATTAGTTTCTCTTCCTGAAAGTGTAAAATTATTTTTTCTTGCAAATCTCTTTTGAATTTCCTCAAGCCGCATTTGTAGTGATTCCGAGTGTGCGTCTATTTTTTTAGCCATTTCGTCCAGTGTTCTTATCTCAACAGGAGATGCCAATCCACTATCCATTTTTGCTTTGAAATGAATTAGTCTTTTGCTCATATCTGAAAAATTGCCGGAGTAATATTTAAAAAAATCAGCAGATACCTCCCTGAAAGAAGAATCACCTTTGAAAGGCGCCATCTGCTGAATATCCAGCAGGCTTTGCGTAGAATGTATAAAGATTGAGTCAAGTGTTTTTGTTGCGAACGCATAATCATGCTCCATCGCAAGGTTGTAAATATCTATATCTTCTATTAATGCTTTATGCCGGTCAACAATGTATTGATTGTATAAAAGAGCACTGCGAAATGTAATGCCGTGCGGCGAACGATTTTCCATTTCGCACGAGAGCGAAAGAATTTGGAATAGTAAAAAAGCCACCTTTAAATAAAAGCCTTTTACAGTCATATTTTTATAAATCAGGAAAGGAAAGGATTATGTTGTTTTTCATACCCAATAGTAGTTTCAATCCCATGGCCGCTGTATACTTTCACGTCATCGGGAAGCACAAATAGCTTTTCATTAATGCTTTTTATAAGTTGCTCGTGGCTGCCACCTGGGAGGTCCGTGCGGCCAATGCTATTATTAAATAAAACGTCACCGCCAATAATAAATTTTTGCGCTTTACAATAAAAGCAAACGCTTCCCGGCGAGTGGCCCGGAGCATATATCACTTCCAGTTTATCGTCACCTAAAGTGATGATATCACCCTCAGTCAAAAAAATAAACTCTCCGGCATAATTATCGAAGGGTAGGTTAAACATAAGGCCTGAGGCCGGCGCCATCTTCAGCATTTGTTCCTCAGCCTGGTGTAAATGCAGGGTGAGGTTGTATTTCTCAGCAATAAATTTATTTCCGAATACATGATCAAGATGGCAATGAGTGTTAAGAAGCAACATGGGTTCCAAATTGTTTTGAGCCATAGCAACTGTCAGAGCTTCCTTCTCGTTATCATAATAACAGCCGGGATCAATAATGATGCATTCCTTTTTTTCATTAAAAAGCAGGTAAGTATTTTCTTGGACTGGATTAAATGTTAAAACTTTAATTTGGAGCATGACGTATGTTAGTATATGTTAATTTCATTTTATTCATTAACCCGAAACAATTAATTTTAGGGCAATTATAACCACCGGTATATGCAAGATCACAAGAAACGAATGCACAAAAAAATATTTCTTCTCCTCTCTTTTTTCGTTACCATAAGCCTTATTTCATTTGTAGGAAGTGCCCAGGTGAGCGACGTGGAATTTGGAAAAAACCGGGTTCAGTATAAGAAATTAAAGTGGCAATATTATCAAACCAGGAATTTTAATACGTATTTTAATAAAGGAGGTCAGGAACTGGCAAAATTTGTATTACAGGTTGCTGAAGAAGAATTGCCGGATGTTGAAAAATTTGTTGAATATAGTTTGCAGCGCCGGGCTAATATAGTTGTTTACAACAGTTTTGATGATCTTCAGCAAAGTAACATCGGCCTGGGCATTGACTGGCAAAATACGGGCGGGCTCACAAAACTGGTAAATAATAAAATGATTATTTATTACACCAGTGATCATGCTGATTTACGAAGGCAAATCAGGGAGGGTATTGCAAATGTACTTACACAAAATATTTTGTTTGGCGATGATCTTGGCGAAGTTGCCGGTAACCAGGCGCTCCTCGATTTGCCCCAATGGCTTATTGATGGCTATGTTGCTTATGCAGGGCAAAACTGGAGCACTCAACTCGATGACGATCTTAAAAGCGAAATATTAAGCGGCAAATACAAAAACTTTTACCAATTTGCTTTTGAAAAACCACTGCTTGCAGGCCACGCATTCTGGTATTATATTGAAGAAAAATACAAGAAGGAAAATACTACATATCTTATTTACCTGGCAAGGGTTTATAAAAGCCTGAACAGGGCAAGTAACCAGGTTACCAAAAAAAGAAAGTTTAAGGAAGTACTCGTTGACTTCATGCAATATGAAGAAGAAAAATATGATAAGGATATTTCACGCCGGAGAAATTATCCCAAGGGAAGTGAGATCACCAGCATGACGGTAGGAAAAAGAACGGACTTTTTTCATTTTAACGTAAATCCCAATAAACGTAATGGCTCTTTTGCTGTAGTGAAATATGATAAAGGACAATATAAGCTTTTACTAAATGAAGGGGATAAGGATAAGGTACTTTTAAAATTTGGCGTAAAAGCGAAGTTGGATGAAATAAATCCCAATTACCCAATGATGGCCTGGGATCCAAAAGGGACAAGGCTTTCAGTTTTATACGAAGAAGAAGGGCGAATAAAATTATTTGTTTTTGATGTCATTACAAGAGTAAAGCCTTATAAGAGAGATCTCACCGAATTATTTGACCAGGTACAGGACATGAAGTACATGCGCGACAGCAGGTCTTTACTTTTTAGCGCTGTTAAGAATGGTCATTCAGATATTTATACTTATGATATTGAGAACGAAAAATTAAAGCAGGTTACCAATGATGTTTTTGATAACCTTGATCCTTCGTTTGTAGCCTTTCCAAATAAGGATGGAATTATTTTCGCAAGCAACCGGCCCTCGGCTACAAACCGTGGTTCGGATACTTCCCTGCTTAACAATAAGTATAATGTATTTTTAATAACAGATTTTGCTACTAACAGGCCAGAACTTAACCAGGTAACACAGCTTACTAATCTCAAATTTGGTAATGCAAGATATCCTACACAATACAACACCAATCACTTCACATTCGTAAGTGATGAGAATGGCGTGGGAAATCGCTATGCGGGCTTTTTTTCAACTAAACGGGAAGGGCTGGATACCTTGGTGCTCATAGGAGACGACATACTGCGTAATCCTACTGAAATGGAAGTGGATTCAGTGCTTAAGTCTTATCAAAAGTCGGATGTTGACTCTATTGCTGTTGTGTCTGTAACCAGCGATTCAGCTTATGTATTTCCTCTTACCAATTATGCAAGCAGCTTACGTGAATCAAGAGAAGCGGGAGATAACAACCAGGTAAGTGAGGTGACAAGGCAAAGCGATGAGAAAATTTTGTACAAGCTTAAGATAGATGAAAATACGTTGCGTCGGCGCAACGTATCTGTTCCGCCTACTGCCTATATGAAGAGATTGATGGAAGCAGATAGAATCGGGAGAGGCCAGGAAATCCTATCACCTATAGATAAAACAAATCCGCAAGATGATATCTTTCAAAATGAATTTAAAAATGAAAAGAAGGATTCTTCCAACGCTGCCAATAACTACCCGGGTATTGATCAAAATGAATCAACTGTATTAAATAATGCGAAACTCTATCCTTATAAGCCGTTGAAATTTGCAACTGAATATGTAGTTGCAGGGTTTAATAACAATGTTCTCGGTACAAAATATCAACTGTACCAGGGCGGCTCCGGCCCTATTACGCTTTCTTCCAATAATGGATTAAATGGAATGATTCGTATGGGGATTGCGGATATAATGGAGGACATAAAAATTTCAGGAGGGTTCCGCCTTTCTACCAACCTAAAAGATAATGATTGGCTTTTTCAATTTACTGATTTAAAGAAAAGGCTGGATTGGGGGCTCACTTATTACAGAAGTGTGCAGCAGGTTTCCTTTACCGATGGAACTACAGGTTACCCGGGCAAATTATTTTCAAATTTATACCAGGCTAGCATAAGCTACCCATTTGATGTTACTAAAAGTATACGTATAAGCGGCGGCATGCGAAAAGACAAGGCTGTGGTAAGTACATTTGACAACATATCTCTTCCTGCGCCCGACCAGGCAAAAACATACGGCCTGCTGCATCTTGAATATGTGTATGACAATACTTTAAATCCAGCTCAAAATATATGGAACGGTATAAGATACAAAGCATACATAGATTGGAATTCACAAATAAGCAAGCTCGCAACAAATGAAGGGCGCTACACTTTCAATTTTGGTTTTGATGCCAGGGCTTACTATCCTATTTATCGCAACTTTATTTGGGCTGGCAGAGTGGCTGCTGATTTTAGCTGGGGTAATCAAAAGCTCATTTATTACCTCGGAGGCGTTGATAACTGGTTTACGTTTGGAAGCAATATCAAAGAAAAAAATGGTGTTCAATCCTATCGCTATTTCAATCCAAATAATCGCCCTGATCCTGATGCGGATTACGCTTTTCAAACCCTGGCTGTAAACCTGAGAGGCTTTATTCAAAATGCTGCAAACGGAAATAATTCCGCCATTATTAATAGTGAATTCAGGTTGCCCGTTTTTACAACTTTCTTTAGCAAGCCGATCAACAATGCTTTTGTTAGAAATTTTCAACTGGTACAGTTTGTTGATCTTGGCTCTGCATGGAACGGCGCTTATGATAAATTAGCCCGCCCTTTTCTTACTTACTCAGATCCATCTGACCCAACTGTGCAAATAAAAATAAAAGCGCCAGGCGTTGGTCCATTTCTCGGTGGTTATGGATTTGGTGCCAGAAGTACTATCTTAAGTTATTTCCTGAGGTTCGATGCTGGTTGGCCAATGAATGGCTTCTTCAAAGGCAAACCAATTTATTATTTTAGTATGGGGCTTGATTTCTAACCAAATTTAGTTTCTTCATATTCTACCACCCGGCTTGTAACCCACGCCGGGTAATTTTTTTATAGTAAAATAAAATATACTGAAAAAGATTGTAAGTATTAGCGTCATTCCTATACTGCGGGGATGTTGAACTGGATTAAAAAAATGTTCTCCTGCATCAGTAATTAATCCGGTTGGATTTGCAATAATATCCCAGCTATTCCATCTTAAAAACCGCCCGAGGTAAACTCCAAAAGATGCAAGGAATAAACAGGCAATTAAAATCAACCTTGTCTTGCGGATACTAAATTTTGATACTAAAAATAATTCTACATTTTGCAATGAAATGCATGCCATCATCAACCCATTGATAGAAGCGGAAAAAATAAGTATAACATCAAACCATAGCGGCACATTTCCTCTTTCTCTTAAGTGTATAAGATCCGTTATAATATATAGTGCATTTGGAAAAAATAATAGCCAGGTTATGAAAAATATTATTTGAAATTTTCTCTTTTTGGTTTCATTTAAAAGGCCGCTTACAAACAATGGTATGCCTGCAAGAAAAAGATTCCATGTAAAAAATAAATAAGTGAAACTTCCTGAATAGAATACCCTTGACAAGATTAATAAAAACGTAAATCCTACAGATAGCAATACTAAATGGTTAATGGTTGTTTTCATTCATGAAATTTTTTTAATGATTGAAATGATTCTCGGAATAAAAATGACGCATCCGGCTGCGAGGCTTATTGCCGATACAAGTAAAACTCCACCGGCTGCAATATCTTTCACTTGTTTTATGGCCGGATGGATTGAAGTAGTTATCACATCGCAAAGCCTTTCAATAGCCGTATTCACTATCTCCATGCCGAGTACAATAGCAGTGCTTAAAAGAATGGCCAGCCATTCCTGCGATGTAAGCCTGAAGAATATTCCTGCAAAAAAAGCAACCGCGGCAAGTGCAAATTGAACCCGGAAATTTTTTTCAGATTGAAAGCAATATATTAACCCACGTACTGCATGCATGGCAGAATTTAGAAATCGCATATTTTGGAATTGAATTTAATAATGAGTTTTGGTTATACTAATTTTTCGATCGTTTTCCCTTGCTGAGGCCTTGAATTGATGTTCCGGGCAATTTCTATTTGAGAATCGTTGGCGCTGGAACTATGCTATCGCTGCACCGTCGCATAAATGATTCCTAAAATGATCTTTATAATTGTAATCGCCAGAAAGTAATTGACGAAATATATTTTTTTCATTTTATAAAATTTTGTTCTTAATTTTTATTGGATGATAAACTCCTGGTGGAAGTTGATATCGCTTCTTTAATATAGCTGTCATTAAGATTCCATGATAGCCATGTGTAATTTTTTTGCCTTTCTAAAAAATCTTTTTTTCTGAACTCAAATAACTCAACCGCAGAATTATAATATACTCTCCTGTAATAGAAGCCCCTTCCATCAGACCCGAGTACATCTTTGTTTTTCTCAATTAAAGGGAGGGTTTTATCTGAGAGAGAAAGCAAGAAAGGGACATCAAGTGGTATAAAGGATTTCCTGGCCAGGTTGTATTCAGCCATGCTTACATCAAAATCGAAAAAGGAGGAAAATATAAGAAGTATTATTGCTGCCCACGCGTTTATTCTTAGAAGATAATAAGTGGTTTTAGTATAATAAATTTTGAGAAAAATAGTAAATAGACCAATCAATACCATAATAAGAAAAAACAAAAGCCCTATGCGCTTATATGCAAGGCCAAAGTGCGAGATGTAATAATAATCCCGCATAAAAACAGAGAGCACAAGAAAGGAATTTTGAAAGATCCAGAGGTAAGCCCCATACCTGAGCCATTTATTTTTTTTGTAAAAATTGAGATTGCCGCGAAAGAAAAATAGCAGTAAAAACATCGCAAGAAAAATAGAAAGAATTAGCAACCCTGCTCCTTCGTGAACATAAGAAGCCATCATTGAATATTTCCTGAAAGTAAATTCCAGCCACACATATTTCACATCAATAATATTAATGAATAGTAGTAGTATGTTTAATAGAAAGAGACTTATAATTCCTGAAGTCAGTTCATTTTTAAGGGCCATAATTCCGGTTACGGTTTTGCCCGCGATTATAATAACCAGATCAGCAAAAGGACTTCGTTGCCATTTTTTTAAATTATTTTTTTTGCGTGAAAGATCATTTTGTTTTCTTAGATCGGCATCTGAAAAAAAAGTGTTCCTGTTCCTTAAAATCAACCCGCCTGCAACAAGAATTCCAAGCAGGAAAAAGCTAAATCTTTCAAAAGAATACCAATCAAAAAAACGCGATAGCCATACTTCAAAAGCTATTGCTATTTGAGTTGTGATTTGAGAAAATACTGTATTGGCAGAACTGTAGATTATGTAAAAAATAATGAGGATACCTAATGGAATTAGCAGAATTCTTGCCCTTCCTGGCCAACCTGGTTTACTCGTTCGTTTTTGCCTCAGGCTTTTAAGTTCGTGGAAAAAATTTGGTATCGCATAAACATAATTCATAATTGCAGAACCACCTGCATACCAAACGGAGCGGTGTAAATATTGAGAAAATGAAATAAACAGCAACATCGTAATGCTGAAACCTATTTTACTCAATATTGTGTTTTGAACAACTACCATCGCTGCTGTCAAAAGGTGCCCGGCCAGCAACCATTTAGATAAATTATTTTTCAAGGAATAGGGAAAGAGAAGAAACACAGATCCGCAAATAAATATGTCGAAAAGAATGAGGTTCACTCCAATCTTCTCATTCCAAAAGATGAAGTTGAAAACGATTGCACCTGTAACGACTAATAGAAATTTTAATGGTTGTGTTCTCATAAAGCTGATTATTTGATTTTTTTAAAATGGTTAAAATGTAACATAATACTTGTGATGGCAGATAAGGTTATAAGAAGAATAAAAGCATACTTGTTGGGGAATTCGTCCGTAAATATTCCTGAAGAACTTATGGCCGTAATTAATGCGAGTATGAATCCGGTGGATAAAGCTGTTCTGAATAAAGCCCTTTCCCGAACCCATTTAGCAAAGCTTACAAGCATTGTAATCCAGAAGATGAAAAAGCCAGGTGCAGAAAAAAATAGTGAGATTAAAAAAATAACTATAAGGTTACCTGGCCATTCTGCCGGTTCGTGCCTGGTAACGGCAAGGAATATCCCACACGATAATCCATTAACGAATGCCGACAACAGCCATATTGTAAATGTTATAAATGATAGCCTGATATATTGTTTCATAAATTGGTATTCGATTGAAGTTTTTTACTCTTGCGATAGCTTATCCATAGGGGAATAAATCCAAATACACCAAAAGAACAATCTATCAGTTGCCAACCAAGAGGAATTCCACGGAAATGACCGGCTATAAGTGCAAGAGGAAAAATTAATACACAGGCGATAAGACCGAATTCTATCACCCAAATATTTTTTACCGGATCTCTGTAAGGACCAATGAAAAGAATGGCGAGCACAAAATGGGCAAAGGCAAGCCAATCATATCCATACAATAGAAAAGGATATGCACTGCCTGTGTGCCGGTAGGCTGCTAAAACTTTCTTTAGCCATTCAGCTATGAGGCTGTCCGATGAGAGCATACTTAATAAAGTTGAAAGTTCTTTATCAATCGGGATGGCTGTAAGGCCGCTAAGGAATAGAGCAACCATAAAAAGCCCGATTAGCCTTCTGATTAATTTTACGTCTTTATTTTTCATTTTGAAAGTACTTTGTATTTCAAAGCATTTAGATAAAAAAAATTATTTAATATTCTTTATCATCTGTTCCAGTGCCGCTACATGTTGCTGGAATGCCTTTTGTCCTGCCTTTGTAACTGTATAAGTGGTATTCGTTTTTCTTCCTATGAAACCCTTATTCACTTTTACATAGCTACTATCTTCGAGCGATTTCATGTGGGAAGCAAGATTGCCATCTGTTACATCAATCAGTTGCTTTAAATCATTAAAATTTATTTCATCGTTCACCATAAGCGTGCTCATAATGCCAAGGCGCACCCTGCTGTCAAAAATTTTATTTAGATTTTCTATTGGGTTATTCATTTGTAATCTTTACTCATTATTAGTTACCCGCTCGTATTTTACCCACATTAGAATTCCGTATATGATATGCAAAAGTCCGAAGCCTGCTGCCCAAAAATATAATCCATATCCCGTCATCCATAAATTAGTAATTCCAAGAATCACCTGGCAATAACCTAAGTATCTTATTTCTCCCAATGTGTATTTACTCGCATTTACCAAAGCCAGCCCGTAGAAAATTAAACAGCCTGGGGAGATTAGTTCATACCCGCCAAGCTGCAGGCACTTTAATAAAAATATGCCACCGGCAACCAAAGGGATAACGGTATTCCAGAAGAGACGAATGGAAGCTTTACCCCAAAGCGGTATTCCCGTTTTTTTACTTCTCAGGTAAGTAAAAACGAATGAAGTAACAAAAGCAGCTGTAAAGGTTAATGCTGCAATTAATAAAAGTTGGTTAATCAATAAATAAACTCCGTCTCTAAAAACGTATGTACCACGGTCATCGTTAAATAAGGTGCTATGTTCGAAATTGTACAAAGAAATTTTAGAGTGTGCAAGCCATGCGCCTGCTAATGCACACAAGCCGGCAGATATGCCACTTAGCCCGCTAAGACTTATAAACCTGCTGCTTCGCTCCATCATATTTTTGATGTGCCGAATATCCTCCAAAGGTTGATTTTGATAGTCCATAAAAAGTACTTTGAATTACAAAGTAAATATTACTTTTTGATATTTCAAAGTAAAATGATAGGGATTTTAAAAACTATTCACTGTTTTATTTATGATATCGCACGATTGTAAAATCTCGGCATTTGTAATGGTTAAAGGAGGAACTATACGTAAGCATTGAGGGGCAAATAAAAACCAATCTGTAAAAATTGCAGGAGATGCGGGATTGTTTGTAGTTGTGGAAAGTTGAAGAAGAGTATCAATAATTTGTTTATTCTTTTCAAAATTCTCAAACTCTACCGCTATCATCAGACCCTTGCTTCGAATAGATTTTATTTTGGGAGATTTAAGGCTTGTAATAAATAAATGCTCTTTTTCAAAAACTGATTCGATAATATTTTCTTCTATTAGTACCTGCATCGCTGCATTACCCGCAGCGCAGCAAACAGGATGACCGCCAAAAGTATTGATGTGTCCCAGAACTGGGTTATTGGCCAGGCTGTCCATAATTTTTTTATCAGCTATAAAGGCGCCCAAAGGCATCCCGCCTCCGAGGGCTTTACCAAGCAATAAAATGTCCGGAATAATATCAAATTGCTGAAATGCCCATAAAGTTCCATTTCTTCCAAACCCACATTGTATTTCATCAAGTATAAGTAAGGCGCCGGTTGAATCACACTTTCCTCTGAGCGCCTGCATCCACTCTTTTTCAGGTACAATTACTCCTGCTTCAGCCTGTATAGTTTCGGCAACTACGCAGGCTGTTTGCTCCGTTATTTGTTCAAGGCTTGCAAACGAATTGAATGTAAGATGTACAATTCCTGGCAACAGAGGCCTGAAGGCATTGCGCCAGTATTCATCTCCCATAATACTCAATGAACCCTGGGTGCTTCCATGATAACTATTATTGAAAGCCGCTATTTGGGCTCTACCCGTATATCTTTTTGCGAGTTTCATGGCACCTTCCGTCGCTTCTGTGCCCGAAGTAGTGTAGAATACGGAATTAAGAGAGGAGGGTAAATTATCGGTTAATAATTTGGCATAAGTGGTTTGAGGAGATAATACCAATTCTCCATTTACCATCACATGCATGTAATCATTTATCTGTTTATTAATGGCACCAATAACTTTTTTATTTCGATGGCCAATATTGGCTACGCTTATTCCACCTATAAGGTCTATGTATTCTTTATTATTCACATCATATAAAATGCATCCTTCTGCCCTCGCAATTTCAATTGCTAAAGGAGAGGGGGAGGTTTGCCCAATATGATTTAGAAATATTTGACGATTGGTCAAGGTGGATTTTGGATTTACAAATTGAAAGAGGTAAAATATAACGAACGAAGTACGATGTTAATGTGCATGGCGATTCGGGAATTTATACGAAATTAGTACAGGAATTTATTTTAGTAGTTGTTTATTTGCCGGTTCGTTGGCCGGATTATCAAAAGTATTGAGATTGTCCAAAATATCATCTACTCCAAAAGAAATAAAATATGCCTGTAATTCTTGATGTGAAAGGGGTCAAGCCAATATGGGGCAATAATTGTTACATAGCGCCGAATGCTACGCTAGTCGGCGATATTATAATGGGCAACGATTGCAGCGTTTGGTTTAATGCAGTAATACGTGGCGATGTTAACACAATCCGAATGGGCAATAAAGTAAATGTGCAGGATGGCGTTGTAATTCATTGTACTTACGAAAAAGCTGCAACTGTAATAGGAAATAATGTGAGTATCGGGCACAATGCGATTGTACATGGATGCGTTATAGACGATAACGTGCTCGTAGGCATGGGTGCGATAGTCATGGATAATACCAAAATTGGCTGTAACTGTATTATTGCTGCCGGGGCTGTAGTTCTCGAAAACACTGAGATAGAACCAGGAAGTATTTATGCAGGAGTTCCCGCCAAAAAAATAAAAGAGATTCCACAGGAATTGATCGATGGGGAAATAAAACGGATAGCAGAGAATTATGTGATGTATGCGGGTTGGTTTAAAGCCGGAATATAGATTTAAACGTAGGTATTATAGTTAAAGATTTTTTTATCCTTAACAGTGTAACACGCATCCATGATGAAAAAATTCGCGTCATATAATTAATTAAAAGTTAATGAAAAGATTATTCGTCTTAATGGTATGTATTTTGAGTTTGTCTGCTTGCTCCATATTTAAAAAAAACGAAAAGTATGGCTGCCCGACAAATGGGAAAAATGTAGGCGCTGAAAAGATTTTATCGGGTGATAAAGACGCTATAAAGGCTGCTAAAAAGGCAAAGAAATTTAAATCATAATTAATTAAATCGGTTTTAACCCATATTAACAAATCCTAACTCTATGTGCTATCATTTAAAAACAAATTTCGGAGGGACTGAAGCTGTGATCGACGATAACTGCGGCGTTACAAAATTTTATTCCATTGCAGATATCCTTTCTGAAGGACTTCATGTTGACTTCTTAAACCAGGTTGACGACTCCGAAACGCTCGACTGGGATTTTAAATACAAAAATCATTTCCTGACGCTTCACTATAATATTTTTAACGGTGTATCCATACTGCCTCACAGCGCCAAGGTGATGGCCAGGGAAAACCGCGCCGTAATGGAAGTAGCGAAGTTTTTAGAAAAGAATGCATATTAAAACCGGCCTTACCTGACGAAGAGGAATTTCGATCGTTGTTATTTACCTGGATTTAATTTTTTTTTAAGAGAAAGCAATTCGCTTTCTTTTTTCATTTGAAAGAGGTTGGGGTATTTTCCTTTTATGGAAGTCCTTTGGCAAAAGCTTTCGCCCGTACGAAGTATCACGAATGGATGCCCTCACCACTTCTTATCGCCAATCGAATCAAGAATCGTGAGGTAACTGATATATCTTTCTGAAGAAATCTTGCCTTCTTCGACAGCCACTTTTACTGCGCAGCCCGGTTCCTCAATATGCATACAATTATTGAAACGGCAGTGATTTATTAATTTTTTCATTTCGGGAAAATAGTGTGACAACTCTTCTTTTTCAAAATCCATTAATGCGAATTCACGCAGTCCAGGTGTATCAATAATCTTCCCACCCAAGAGAAGGTCATACATTTCTGCAAACGTTGTTGTATGAAGGCCTTTTCCACTCCAGTCGCTTACAGTTTGGGTTTTAAGAGAAATTTCAGGAAAAATAGTGTTAATGAATGTGGACTTGCCCACACCTGAGTGGCCACTCAGTAGGGTCGTTTTATCTTTTAAAAAATCTGTTACTTCGTCGATTCCTTTTTTTTCAGAAAGACTTATTGCTAAAACTTTATAACCTATCTCCTCATATTCCATGGTGAACTGATCAAGTTTTTCGAACTCCTTTTTTTTATATAGGTCTACCTTGTTAAAGACAATAATAGCAGGCACATGATATGCCTCAGACGCAATAAGGAATCTGTCAATAAATCCGCGTGATGTTTTGGGATCTTTCAAAGTTGCAAAAAGCAGGCTTTGATCAAGGTTGGCAGCAATGATATGATGCTGGTGCTTATTATGTGGCGATTGCCTTGTGATGTAATTTTTTCGTTGATGAATTTTATTGATAACTACGCTTCCCTCTTCTGTTTCTTCTTTTTCAAATTCTACTTCATCACCTACGGCGAGTGGATTGGTAGATGTTATATCATCAATTTTAAACTTACCTTTTATGCGGGCATTAAATTCTTCTCCGGGTTTATTTTTAACCACATACCAGCTTCCGGTCGATTTATAAACACGTCCATTCATACATGCAATTTAGCAGATAAATGCAGTTAAGGAATTAATCAGGCTACGGGAATTTTCTAAAAACCGTGTATCTCAAAAGGATTTCAAGCAATAACAATCCCATAGCAGCGAATATGAATGGATAAAACTTTTCGGTAGAGCGATGGAAAGTGGTGATCTCAACTTTGGATTTCTCAAGGTGATCTATTTCACTATAAATATTTTCCAGGCTTTTATTGTCCGTAGCCCTAAAATATTTTCCGCTGGTTTCGTCTGCAATATTCTTTAGCAATTTTTCATCTATGGCTACTTTTTCATTTTGCATCACAATACCCATGGGAGTATTCACGGGCGTAGCAGCGAAACCATCGGTACCCACACCAATGGTGTATACTTTTACCTTGAAAGTTTTCGCAATCTCTTTGGCGGTGGCCGGGTCGATAAGGCCTCCGTTGTTAATCCCATCAGTAAGAAGGATAACGACCTTGCTTTTTGCTTTGCTGCTCCTTAAGCGATCAACACTTGTTGCAAGGCCCGAGCCTATGGCAGTACCATCTTCCAGCAACCCATTTCTGATCTGTGCAATTTGGCTTTTTAATACATAATGGTCTGTAGTGAGCGGGCATTGGGTAAAGCTTTCTCCGGAAAATATTACTATGCCAATCCGGTCTGTTTCGCGATGGTCCACAAAATCTTCTGCAACTTTTTTTGCGGCCTCCATTCTGTTTGGCGTGAAATCCTGGGCGGTCATACTGCCGCTTACATCAATACATAAAATTATATCCACACCTTCCCCTTCCGATTGTTGCTCATCAAACCTTGTTTGAGGTCTTGCGAGAGCCACAATAATGCAACTTAATGCAAGCAACCTCAAAATGAAAGGAATATTGTGAAATGAATTTTTCCATGATCCGGATTTTGCCAATCCTTTAATTGTAGATACAGGAATGGCAGCGATTTGTTTTTTCCCTTTTGTAAACTTCCAGTAAATAAGAAATGGAATAACTGCAAACAGCAGGAAAAACATCGGTTGATCAAAAATAATATCGTTGAAATAATCAACCAGCATTTTCGGTTTTCAGATTTAGTTGATTATTAATTTGCTTGATCATTTCCTTTGTTTGACTTAAACATTCTTCACTGTCATTTTTCGGAGGAATGTATTTTGCAAACTTCACAGCACTACTCATTCGAAGGGAATTTGCAAAGGCGGAAAGCGTATCCCTTTTGAGGTCATATCCATTAAGCTCAATAAGTATTTCATCGGAGGTAAGATGCAGTTTATAGCTGTTTGTTTTTCTCGTAATGTAGCGTTTAAAAATTTCGGCAAGCTGCATATGATATTCCTTCACTTCATTTTTCTGCAAAAGCTCTTCCTTTTCCAAATTTTTTAAGGCTTCCATTGCTTCATCGAAAGGAGTAAGTTTTGCTTTAAAAAGATCAGGTTCCTTTTCTTTTTTCCTGAAAACCCTTATTAGAAAAATTATTAAAAATATAAGCACTAAAACTCCAACACCTATCAATGGCCATATCCACCATGGCCATTCTTTTTTAACCTCGATAATACTTTTTATATCGTGAAATGTTTTCACACTATCTAACGGTGAAAAAGAAATATTGATTGGGATGGTATCAGTAAAAAGACTGTAAGAAGAATCGGCGTCAAGAGGCTCTGCCGTAAGCGTGAGCAGGGGAATCACATTTCTCCCGGAATCAAAACTTGTAAGGGTTAATTCCTGGCTGAATATCAAATTTCCGTTTAAGGCGGAGGAATCAATTTTATTTTTACTTACTACGACAAAATTTCCAAAGCTATCCGGCAAAGAAAACCAGGTAAGCTTGTATGAATTATCAGGCATAGAGGTTTCAACCTTATACTGAAATTGCTCGCCTATTAGGATACTACTTTTGGTAACTGAAGTTTTTACAATGGGGAGTTGTGCAAATAAGCTCTGGAAAGAAAACAGGAATGTGGCAATAAATAATAGGAAACCCACCCGTGTATGATAAACTCGTTTGCTCAAACCTTACTCTTTATTTTCTTCTTAAAAAAAACTGTTGCAGAATTTTTACATAATCTTCATCAGTACGAATATGCAATAAATCGGAACCCGCCTTTTTAAAGACACTTTTACATTGGGCACTATGTTGCATAAAATTTTGTTGGTAATTGTGTCTTACAATAGGATCGGACGTATTGAGCCACTGGGTTTTTCCGCTTTCCAGGTCTTCAACCTTAAGCATTCCGATATCGGGCAGGGTAATATCCATCTTATCATATATTTTCAATCCTATTACATCATGCCGGCTTCCCATTACACGCAACTTATCCTCGTATTTTTCATCAATGAAATCGCTCATTATAAAGGCAATACTTTTTTGCCTGTTAGACCTGGAAAAGAAATTCAACGCTTCATTAAGATTAGTACCCTTTCGCTTAGGCTCGGCAGTCAGTAATTCTCTTACAATGTATAAGGCATGCTGCTTACCTTGCTTTGGGGGGATATATTTTTCAACTTTATCGCTAAAAAAAATAACGCCGACTTTGTCATTGTTATTTATCGCACTGAAAGTAAGAACTGCACCTATTTCAGTTATCATGTCTCTTTTCCTTTGGTGAATGGTACCAAACAAAGCACTTGCACTTACGTCCACCAAAAGGATTACCGTTAATTCTCTTTCTTCTTCAAATACTTTAGTAAAAGGGTGCGAAAAACGGGCACTCACATTCCAGTCAATAAATCTTACGTCGTCTCCATGATAATATTCACGAACTTCTCTAAAGCTCATGCCCTTTCCTTTAAATGCAGAATGGTACTCCCCTGTAAAAAGGTGCGTGGTGATCTTTTTACTAATGATCTCCAGTTCTTTTACTTTTTTTACTATTTCTGCGGTAGTAAGCATGAATAATTGTTACTTGATTTTGGGTATTTGACTACATATTCCTCATGGTACATTAACTACTTTCAATATTTCCATTATAATCATTTCCACGTTTACATTCTCCGCTTCGGCCTCGTAGGTAAGGCCGATACGATGGCGCAATACATCTTTGCAAATGTTTCTTACATCTTCAGGAATTACATAGCCGCGCTTATTAAGATAGGCGTAAGCTTTGGATGCAAGTGCCAGGTTGATGCTCGCCCTTGGGGAGCCACCAAAGGAAATCAAAGGTTTTAGTTTTGAAAGATTGTATTGATCTGGAAAGCGGGTTGCGAAGACTATATCAATAATGTACTGCTCTACTTTTTCATCCATATAAACCTGCCGCACCAATTCTCTTGCATTCAGCACCTCGTGTGTTGACACAACGGGATTCAATTTTATCTGTTGTAACCCTTGTACATTTTGACGTATGATAGACTGTTCCTCGCTTTTAGTGGGATAGTCGATAATTACTTTTAGCATAAACCTATCGACTTGAGCTTCAGGTAGCGGATAGGTTCCTTCCTGCTCAATCGGGTTTTGCGTTGCTAATACTAAAAAAGGTTCGTCGAGTGCATAAGAACTATTGCCTATAGTTACTTGTCTTTCCTGCATAGCCTCAAGCAAAGCACTTTGTACCTTTGCAGGCGCCCTGTTGATTTCATCTGCTAATATGAAGTTGGCAAATATTGGACCCTTGCGTACCACAAATTCATTTCTTTGCTGGTTATATATCATGGTACCTATTACATCCGCAGGAAGAAGATCAGGTGTAAATTGGATACGGCTAAACTGGGCATTTATTGTACTTGCAAGGGATTTGATTGAAAGGGTTTTGGCAAGGCCGGGCACTCCTTCTAGTAAGATATGGCCATTGCTTAATAAACCAATTAACAGCCGCTCAACCATGTGGTTTTGCCCGACGATTACTTTGCCTATTTCAGCATGGATTTTATCAATAAATGTTGCCGAATGATTTATCTTTTCATTAAGCAGGCGAATATCTTCTGCAGTTTGTAGCATTGTTTATATATGAAAAATTTAGATTAAAAAACAAGGGCGCAAATTACGAACATCATATAAACAAAAACGGTGCTAATAAATCGCTACGCGAAAAAGTGTGTTAAATTTGAAACCAAGAAAATAATAAAATTATGGTAGACGAACAACTTATAACAGCCAGCAACCAGCTTGAAGGGTATCATATTACAAAACATCTCGGTATCGTAAGAGGTATAACTGTGCGATCCCGCAGCTTGTTTGGAAATATTGCAGGAGGACTACAAACTTTGTTTGGCGGTACGATTTCCATTTACGTAGACCTATGCGAAAAAACTCGGGTGGAAGCTTACCAGCACATGATACAGCATGCAAACGAAAAAGGCGCAAATGCTATTATCAATATGAGATATGATGCAAACGAAGTGATGAATGGCGTAACGGAAGTCTTGTGTTATGGCACCGCTGTGCAGGTTGCAAATAACTAGAAACGTTGGAAAATCCATTAATTAAGAAAAATCTATAACAAACTTAAGGGAGCTTACGGCTCCCTTAAGTTTTACAATTATTCAAATTAAATCTTTAGGTTAGATCTTTTCCTTTCACTCTGAAAGATACCTTACATATAACCCCATACGATTTAATTTTACCGCTGTCCACATGAACTTTAAAATCTTTTACATAGACAGAATCAATGTTATTGACTGTTTTTGAAACTTCATCGACACAATTTTGAATTGCATCGTCAAAACTTTTTTCAGAAGATGCAATGATTTCAATTACTTTAACAATTGGCATAAAAATTATTTTAAACATTAAGAAATGAAGAAATAATATACGCAAAAAAACTAAGTAATAACTAAGTGAGATTAACTTTTGGCATATATTTGCAACACTGTATCAAAATATTTTTTTGCGACAAAATATTTACATAAGACAATTCTTTGCGACAAGCCTCTTGCTGATTTTTGCACTCAGCATTACTCCAACAAGAGCTTTACATTACATTTTTGCCAACCATAAGGATGCGGCAGTAAAGCAATTGAGTGAGCAGAATAAGCCTTCTATTTCAATAGCAGGGTATCACTGTCAATGCAATAATCTTGTAGTTGTATCACCTTTTACCTATCAACATACCGCGGTTTCATTTGAAATTCCTGATGTTTATTCGCTTCAAAAAACGGCATTTGCACCGGGCTTACATATTATTTATCATTTCTCTTTTGGATTACGTGGGCCTCCTTCTTTAGCTTAACTGATTTGTAAACAAACAATGTTTGTTTACATTTTTGTACAAATTGTCTGTTTACTTCAAGGACAATTTTAAGTTCGAAGATTTATATTATTTCCTCACTTTATTCTTAAGTTTCAAATGAATCATAAATACATCTCACTATTATTTGCAGCGTTCTTTACATCCTTTCAATTGACGGCTCAAAAAAACCAGGATAGGTTTTCATTTTCAGGAAACATTACCGCAGTTGCATCAAATGCCCCGTTGGCAGGGGCAACGGTCTATATAGCTGATCTTAAAAATGGAGCAGTTGCTAATACGGCCGGCAATTTTCAAATTAGTAATATTCCTCACGGAAGTTACCTTGTAGAAATAAGATTTGTTGGGTATAAATCAATTTTAAAAAATATCTCGTTTGAGAAAAATATTGAAGAAAACTATTCATTGGATATTTCTATTACTGAAGAAAATGAAATTGTGGTAACGGGTTCTTCCAAGGCAACTTCAATTAGGCGCAACCCGATTCCTATCATTTCTATAAGTAAACAATACCTGCAACAAAATCTTAGCACCAATGTGATAGATGCTATTTCGAAAGTGCCTGGTATCAATGCGGTGACCACCGGACCAAATGTATCGAAACCATTTATCAGGGGACTCGGTTTCAATCGCATACTTACTTTGTATGATGGCGTAAGGCAGGAGGGTCAGCAATGGGGCGACGAGCATGGAATAGAAGTGGATCAAAATACGGTTGATAAAGTTGAAGTGGTGAAAGGGCCTGCAAGCCTCATCTATGGTTCAGACGCGGTGGCTGGCGTGGTAAACCTGATACCGGCTAATCCACCGTTAGATGGTAAAATAACCGGTAATATTTTAAACGAATATCAAACCAATAACCAATTAATAGAAAACTCGGTAAGCATTGCGGGAAACAATAATGGCTTTTCTTGGGGAGGAACTTTCACCCATAAACTGGCAACAAACTATAAGAATAAATACGATGGCAGAGTGTACAACACTGGGTTTGCTGAAACAGATGCCTCTGCTATTTTTGGCCTTAGCAGAAAATGGGGTTACAGTCATTTAGGTCTTTCTATGTTTGATGACTTGCAGGAAATACCTGATGGAAGCCGCGATTCAGCAACACGGAAATTCACCAAGCAAATAACTGAAGACGACCTATATAGGCCGATCGTAACTGATGCCGAATTGTTATCGTACAAAATTTCAAAACTTCATCAACATGTGCAGCATTATAGGATTTATAGCAGTAATAGTTTTTCATTAGGCGGTGGCAGATTGGCTTTGAACCTGGCTTTTCAAAGAAGCTTGCGCCGGGAATTTAGTCATCCGGAGGTAGATGTGCCAGGGCTTTTTTTGAAGCTAAATACGTATAGTTACGATTTGAAGTATTATTTTCATGAATATAATGGGCTGAGTATTACAGCGGGTATCAACGGTTTATACCAGGATAATAAAGTTAATGACGGAACCGAATTTATTATTCCTTCCTATCACCAGTTTGATATAGGGCCTTTTCTTTTCATAAAAAAGTCAATTGGCAAACTTGAGCTTGCCGGGGGCTTACGATATGATGTACGCAACTTTAATAATGATGCATTATATACTTCTCCGGACGCTGTTACCGGCTTTGATAAACCCGTTTATGGAAGCGACACTACCGGGGCTGAAAACCCATTCAGCAAATACTCACATACTTTCTCTGGTATGAGTGGCAGTGCCGGCTTATCTTATAAGTTTAACGATGCGTTTAGCGCGAAGGCTAATATTGGAAGAGGATTTAGAGCTCCAAATATTTCAGAAATCTCCTCAAATGGTGTACACCCCGGAACTAATGCCTACCAGATAGGTAATGTGAATTTTAAGCCGGAATTCAATCTGCAGGAAGACCTTGGTGTGACTTATAATTCTAAACATATTACTATAAATGCTGAGGTATTTAATAACGATATTCAAAATTATATCTACAATCAAAAATTGATAGGCAGTAACGGGCAGGATTCAGTAATTGTGCCCGGCAATCAAACTTTTAAATTTCAGGCGGCAAAAGCCAATTTATATGGTGGCGAATTATCTGTAGATCTTCATCCGCATCCTTTGGACTGGCTTCATTTTGAAAACTCGCTCTCGGTAGTATATGGTGTAAACAAGGGAATTTCAGGCCAGCCTAAATTATCGGACAGTGCCAAATATTTGCCTTTCATCCCTCCGCTCCATACTTTTTCAGAACTAAGAGCCAATATTAAGAAGGTAGGGAACCACCTGGCAAATGCTTTTGTAAAGATTCAAATGGAATATTATGCAAAGCAAAACAGGGCTTACCTTGAAAGCGACACAGAAACGCCGACTCCCGGTTATACTTTATTTAATACAGGCCTCGGCACCGACATCGTTAACAAAAAGGGAAATATCGTTTTGACTCTCAATATTATCGCAGATAATATTTTCAATATAGCATATCAATCTCACCTGAACAGGCTCAAATATTTTGAAGATTATCCGGGAAATTTTAGCGGCCACAATGGTATTTATAATATGGGAAGTAATCTGAGCTTTAAGGTAAATGTACCTTTGAGTCTCAAATAAGACCATGTCTCTTTAAATAATATAAATTCTGATAAATACTTTGGCATTAGTTCATACCTAAAATTTTAAATCTAAAGGGTGGGAATAAAAAATGCAGAAATTTACCATGCAAATTTGAATAAAGAATAGATGGTCAGTTGATTGTAATTATATCGATATGATAAAACGAAGACTTGGCAAATGCATTACCCCGTAAGTTTAAGCAGCTATTTTGGCCAAAAGGGCAAAAAAAAGGGACCCAGATAGAAATCTAGTCCCGCTTTAAAATCCAATATCCTATGAAAAACCGAAACGAAGATAATAGGGAAATTACTATTTTACAAGACTTTTTATAAGATTTTATGAATAATAGTATTTCTACTCGATTTGATTTATTTAACGGCTGTGATGGTTGATTAAAAGGTAGTAGAACCTAAATCCATTTCAGTAAAGCTGTGGGTTTTTAATATTTCTCAGTGGAGGGTGAAAACTATGGGTTGCAGCGGTTTCGTCTAAAACCACCGTTTGGTGGAGCTTTTGCTTCTGCCGCCGAGTCCAAGCGATCCTAAAATGCTTCTTACAATAGTAGTTCCGGCTGTTCTCATCATACTTTTGACAATAGTATTGTCTGCTACTTTCTCAAGTATGGATGCCTCCGGCTTTTGACTTTTGCTTGAAGGTGAGGAGGTTGAGGCTGTATTTTCAGTGGCTTGCTTCAATTTTTCAGTAAGAATCTCGCAGGCGCTTTCTCTATCAATTACCTGGTTGTATTTCGCGATAAGGGTCGATTTACCCACAACTCCGTCTATCTCTGCTGAACTAAGAATATCCATTCGGCTTTGGGGCGTAAGCATCATCGTATGTGCAAGAGGAGTAGGAATCCCTTTTTCATTAAGAATTGTGACTAAGGCTTCGCCAATTCCCATTTGTGTTATGAGGTCTTCTGTTTTATAAAAGCTCGTTTCAGGGTAATTCTCAGCAGTTTGCTTTATTACCTTCCTGTCTGCAGCAGTAAAAGCTCTTAGGGCATGCTGGATTTTTAAACCAAGTTGCCCTAAAACTGAAGCTGGAACGTCCATTGGATTTTGAGTACAAAAATAAATACCGACTCCTTTGGAACGTATGAGCTTAATAATGGTTTCTATTTGTTCCAGCAGAGACTGGGTTGCCTCCTGGAAAATCAAATGAGCCTCATCGATAAAGATCACAAGCTTCGGCTTATCGAGATCGCCTTCTTCAGGCATCGTTGCATATATCTCCGCAAGCATCTGAAGCATAAAAGTAGAGAAGAGCTTAGGCTTGTCCTGCAAATCAGTAACCCTCAAAATACTTATCATTCCACGGCCATCATCGTTCATTCGCATGAGATCGTCAACTTCGAAACTTTTTTCTCCAAAGAAGGTATCGGCTCCCTGTTGTTGCAATTCAATTACCTTTCTCAGGATTGTGCCGGTGGAAGTAGATGAAATATTTCCATAAGTACTTTGTAATTCCTGCTTTCCCTCGTTACCCGCATATTGGAGAACTTTAATGAAATCTTTAAGGTCCAGCAACGGTAATTGTTTGTCATCACAATATTTAAAAATCATAGCAACCACACCTCCCTGCGTATCATTGAGGCCAAGAATCTTTGTTAGGAGCACAGGTCCGAATTCCGAGACTGTTGCCCTTAGCCTTACTCCTTTCTCATTGCTTAATGACAAAAATTCAGTTGGAAAGCTGTCGGGTTTCCAGGACATAGACATTTTTTGGTAACGTTCTGTTATTTTATCATTTAATGTTCCCTGGGCTGCTATGCCGCTTAAATCGCCTTTAATATCCATCAAAAGTACGGGGACACTTGCATTGCTTAACCCCTCTGCAATCATCTGAAAAGATTTCGTTTTACCGGTGCCGGTAGCTCCAGCGAGCAGCCCGTGTCGGTTAAGCGTGGACAATGGAAGAGAAATCTCTGCTTCGGGAACCACCTCACCATCCAGGATACCCGCTCCTATCTTTAAAGTCTCTCCTTTAAAAGTGTAGCCCTTTTTAATTTGTTCTATAAATAAATCTGTACTCGCCATTTTTTTATTGAAAGTTACAAAGTGAAAATGTATTTTTTATGATTGTTTTAATTTTTTGCATGCTTATTGTATCGTATGTATGCATTAGATGAAATATGTAAATCATTTCAAAAAAAACTAAATATCTTTATTCGCAATAAAAAAAATTAAAATGGATAGTAAAAAACCGAAAATACTTATTTGTGAAGATGATCCTAACCTCGGAATGGTGCTTAAGAATTACCTCGAACTAAACGACTATGATGTTGTGCTGGAGAGAGACGGAAGGCTTGGACTCGCTGCCTTTCAACGTGAAAAATTTGACATCTGCCTTCTTGATGTAATGATGCCGAATATGGATGGTTTTACAGTAGCTGAAGAAATTCGAAATGTTGATCCGGACATGCCACTATTTTTTCTAAGCGCAAAAACTATGAAGGATGATATTATTAAGGGATATAAGTTGGGTGCGGATGATTATATAACTAAACCATTTGACAGCGACGTTTTACTGCATAAAATAAAAGCTATCTTAAAGCGCAATGAAGAACTGCATCGGGAAGAAGCAAATGCGGAATATGACCTGGGACAATACCATTTTAATCCACGGTTGAGGCAATTGGGAGTTGGCAAAGATGTGCAAACACTTTCACCAAAAGAAAACGAGTTGCTTAAAATGCTTTGCGAATACAAAAATGATTTGTTGCCAAGAGAAGCTGCGTTGAAAAAAATATGGGGAAGCGATACTTATTTTAATGGCAGAAGTATGGATGTGTATATTGCAAAACTTCGCAAATATCTTAAAAATGATCCCAGCATCGAAATTGTAAATATCCACGGGAATGGTTTCAGGCTTGTTGTTCAGGAAGGATAGAGAGCAACAGTTACTTTAATTTTTATTGATAAGCAGTATCGCAGCGACGATGCCTGCAGTCTCTGTTCGTAATCTTGTTTCACCCAAAGTCACAGGGATGTAATTATTTTGAATTGCGGAGTTAATTTCATCTGGCGTAAAGTCACCCTCAGGACCTATTAATATTATTTGGGGAACCTGCGCCGCGTGAAAATCTTTTAAACGTTTTTTCTCGGCGTCATCACAATGTGCGATGAATTTTTGCCGGTTACTTTTCTCCGTTAGTATCTCGACAAACTTTACAGGTTCTTTGAATTCAGGCATCCATGTTTGGCGGCTTTGCAGCATAGCGCTTACTATTATATTACGCATGCGCTCCATTTTCATACTGCTTTTCTCGGTTCTGCTGCAAATAAGGGGGATGATTTCTGATACGCCAATCTCAGTAGCTTTTTCTAAAAACCACTCAAACCGGTTGGGGGTTTTGATTAGCGAAATTGCAATGGAAATTTTTGGGTCTTTTCGTAATAAGGACGAGCTTGTTTTAATCGCGATCTCTGTCTTTTTTTTGTTTGGGTCAATTATAGAACATGTCAGCAATAAACCTTTACCATTCGTGACGTTGATTTCTTCAGTTTCCTTCATCCGTAATACCTGAACTATATGCCTGGAACTTATTTCGCCCACGAAGAAATTTCCAGACTCAGGTATATTCTCCTCAAAAAAATAGGGTAATTGCATTAGTTTAAAACGGGGTATCATCATCAAACTCACCATCGTTCATTTTGCTTCCCTTTTGTATGTAGAGTTTAGCTCCGTCACCATCAATATCTTTCACAGGTTTCCAACTTCCGCCCTGCGGTAAATTATTACTGAAATCATCTCCATCATCTTCTACAAATTTTTGAATGTGTAGCAACGCTTTTAACTTGATCGTGTCGAGTTGGCCATTCCGGTGTTTTGCAATTCTTACATGGGTTTCACCCTTATTGCTTTCACCCAACTCGTTCGAAGTAATGTCATAATATTCTGGCCGGTACAGGAACATTACCATATCTGCATCTTGCTCTATCGCGCCAGATTCTCTAAGATCACTTAACTGCGGCATCTTATTTCCTTCTTTTCTTTTTTCAACTTCACGGCTTAACTGGCTCAGTGCGATTATAGGAATATTTAATTCTTTGGCAAGCCCTTTTAAATCTCTTGATATACGGCTTATTTCCTGTTCTCTGTTGCTGTTGCGGTTTTCGCCGGTGCCGCTCATTAATTGCAAGTAATCAATAATTATAAGGCCCACATTGTGTTTATTTTTTAACCTTCTGCACTTTGCCCGCAGTTCAAAAATATTAAGAGCAGCCGAGTCATCAATGTGTATGGGTGCAGAAGCCAGCCTTTCAATTCCCTTTTTATACAATTGTTTCATTTCATGCTCCTCAAGGCGGCCTCTTGCAATCTTCTCCAGCCATATTTCACTTTCTGCACTCAGAATTCTTTGAACGAGTTGGCCTGCACTCATTTCAAGAGAGAAAAAGCCAACAACAGTAGGTTTAGTGGGATGAAGCGCTGCATTACGGGCAAGGTTAAGTGCAAATGCAGTTTTGCCCACCGAAGGCCGGGCAGCCAGGACAATTAAATCAGAAGGCTGCCATCCATACGTAATATGGTCAATTGTACTAAAACCGGTAGGCACTCCGGTTATCTCATCTTGTCTTGTCCTGAGGTCTTCTATTCTCTGGATCGTTTTTACAAGTACGGTATCTATACTTGCATAATCTTTCCTGAGATGATTGTTGGTGATTTCAAATAGTTTAGTTTCTGCTTCGTCAAGAAGGTCAAAAACGTCGGTGCTGTCTTCATAAGCATCACCAATAATTTCACCACTTATCCTTATAAGTTCTCTTTGAATAAATTTTTGAAGTACGATTCTTGCATGCGTTTCTATATTAGCTGATGAAACCACAGAATTTGTAAGTTTTGTAACATAGTAGGCTCCTCCTATCAGGTCAATTTCTTCCCTGAACTTTAATTCTTCCACTACGGTAAGTAAATCAATCGGAGAATTTTTTTGTTGTAAGCCCTGCATAGCCCTGAAAATGCGTTGATGAGATTCGACGTAAAAACATTCTGGTTTTAATATTTCGACAATAACATCAAAAGCATTTTTTTCCAACATAATGGCTCCAAGCACCGCTTCTTCCAGGTCTTTCGCCTGGGGCGGAACTTTGCCAAACATCATAGTTCCTAATTCCAGGGAGCCGCTTTTGCGCCTCACTTTTCTATCTTTATTAAGGTTAGTAAGATCCATTTTTATCGTAAACGCTTTTCTAAAATGAGAATAAAATAGTTATGTTTCGGGAATGGTTTTTTTCGATAGGGCATCTAAGATAAAGGACTATTTTCTATTTAAAGAAATTGTTAAGCCCTTATATTTATACCACCATAATTCACAAACGAATCCCCCGAAACCGCACCATTATCAACAATTATTAGGCCCTTTCCCACAATTTAAAATATTTTTCATGCATTTTCATTTAATAATTAACAACATGCTGTGCAGAAAAGAATGCAAATATTTGTTGGATTTTGCCATAAAAAATTTGTAGGTGAAATTCAATTTGCGAACATATTTTGGCGTAAAAAACTAGGCCGTTAGTACTGAAAATAGCCATGGAAAAGAAGTTTAGCGAGGTCGATTATTTTTAGAGGTGCATCTTTCTTATTTTTGAATTTTCCGGGAGCCGGAAAATGATAATAATTTTGGATCGCATGAAAATAAGCTACAACTGGATCAAGGAATATTTGCCGGGCAATGCAACTAAGCACGGACTTGCCGATAGCCCAAAAAAGATCGGATCAATATTAACATCTGTGGGGCTTGAACTTGAAAGTCTTGAGAAATATGAAGAAATTGCCAATAGTCTCGAGGGATTAATTATTGGTGAAGTTATTTCTTGTCAAAAACACCCCGATGCGGATAAATTAAAGGTGGCATCCGTTAATAATGGTCGTGGTGGAATCTTGCAAATTGTTTGTGGGGCTTCTAATGTTGCTGCAGGCCAAAAAGTAGTATTGGCTTCTGTTGGAGTTACAATATATCCTTTAAGTGGACCGCCAATTACAATTAAAAGGGCAAAAATCAGGGGAGTTGAGAGTGAAGGAATGCTATGTGCTGAGGATGAAATAGGCGTAGGTGGGAGCCATGCAGGCATTATTGTTCTTCCCGAGGATGTGGTACCTGGAACGGCTATATCAGACTACTATAAAAGATATGCAGACTGGATTCTTGAAATAGGTATTACTCCCAATCGTACTGATGCAATGAGTCATTTGGGCGTTGCTAAAGATATATGTGCTTATATATCACACCACGAAAAGATTCCGGTAAAAGTCGTTTCTCCATTTACAGAAAATTTCAAGGTAGATAACAAGAAACTCGTGGTAAATGTTGTCGTAGAGAACCCCCAGGCATGCCGGCGATATTCCGGTATGAGTATTTCAGGAATAACGGTGGCCTCTTCACCCGAATGGTTGCAGAACCGGCTTAAAAGTATAGGTGTACGCCCGGTAAATAATGTGGTAGACATTACAAATTTTATTTTGCACGAGACTGGCCAGCCGTTGCATGTATTCGATGCCGATAAAATAAAAGGAAGGGAAATAATCGTAAGAAACCTTCCTGAAAACACTCCCTTTGTTACATTGGATAACAAAGAACGTAAACTGAGCCATGAAGATCTTATGATATGTGACGGGGAACAGCAACCAATGTGTTTTGGCGGAATTTTTGGCGGAATTGATAGTGGGGTCACAAATAGCACTTCAAATGTCTTTTTAGAAAGCGCTTGGTTTGATCCTTTGTTCATACGTAAAACATCTTTTAGACATAACCTGAGAACAGATGCGGCAATTCGCTTTGAGAAAGGTGTTGATATTAGCAACACTGTAAAAGTCTTAAAGCGAGCAGCGCTACTTATTAAAGAAATAGCCGGAGGAAAATTTTCGTCAGATATTGTTGATGTGTATCCTTCACCAAATGAAGAAACCGAGGTGATTCTCAAAAACCATTATTTGAAAAGGCTAAGTGGTAAACATTATCACCAGGAGACTGTAAAAAGTATCTTAAAAAGCCTCAATTTTTCGATAGTAAAAGAAGGAATGGATGATATTACTGTTTCGGTTCCATTTAGTAATCCCGATATTACGTTACCGGCAGATATAGTTGAAGAAATCATGCGTATTGACGGTCTTGATAACGTTGAGATTCCGGCGGCGATAAAAATGACCCCGGCTATTGAGACGGGCTTATTTGAAACAGCAATGAGAGATAAGATTGCAGGATGGTTAACAGGTAATGGATTTTCTGAAATATTTACTAACTCAATCACAAACAGTAATTATTTCAATAGTGATACGCTTAACTCTACCATTAAAATCATAAATAGCCTTAGCGTGGACCTCAATATAATGCGGCCCAGCATGCTTCCTACCGGGCTCGAAAGTATTGCATATAATTTAAACAGGAAGAATAATGACCTTTTGCTTTTTGAATTTGCAAAAACATATTCGACAAACGGAGCTGCAAAATATCAAGAGCAGGAGAATTTGGCCATATATTTTACCGGAAATTATGCGGAAGGGTCATGGCAGGAAAAAGAAAGCAAAACAGATATTTATTTTGCAAAAGGAATTTGCAATTCTCTCCTCACTCTTGCAGGACTATACAATTATCAGTTTTCGATCGGAATTAATGAGGACTTATACGAATCTTTTAATGCAGTGTATGATGGTATTGTTATTGCAGAAGGTGGTATTGTTTCGCCAGGTTTACTGGAAAGATTTTCAATAAAACAGCCTATATTTTATGTAAGAATCATTTGGCAACGATTGATGGATGTGGTAAAAAATAAGAATATTTCATTTGTAGAAATACCGAAGTTCCCTTACGTGAAGAGAGATCTTTCTATAATAGTCGACAAAAAAATTTCGTATCAATCTGTTGAAAATTCAATAGATTTCTTGCAATTATCAAAACTAACAGGCTTTAAATTATTTGATCTTTTCGAAAGTGAAAAATTAGGTGAGGGTAAAAAATCTTTTGCTATTGCTTTCACATTTCTAGATAGAGAAAAAACCCTTACAGACAAAGAGGTGGATGAGATGATGGAAAAAATCATAAATAATATCAAAATGGAAAATAATGCTGAAATAAGAAATTCGTGATAAAATGAAAACAGTAGAGGAACAAATAAAAGAGATTAATAAGAAACTACAACATCTCATAAAAAAGTATGCAGCTTTACAAAAGGAAAACACTACACTTTCCCGCGAGATAAATGGATACAGGGAAAAAGAAAAAGCTGAAATGGAAAAGATTAATGTTCTTGAGATGCAAACCTCAATCTTAAAAGCCTCTGCTGGCAAAATGAATGCTGTAGAAAAATTCGAATTCGAAAAAAGAATCAATCATTACATTAAAGACCTGGAAAAATGTATGACAATGCTAAATAAATAAATATGGCGGAATCACTAATGCCTCTGAATATTTTAATAGGGGACAGAACTTATCGTATAAAAGTCCTTCCGGAAGACGAAGAAGCCGTTCGGGGCACTCTAAAAATTATCAACGAAAAAATATTGGAATTTAGAACCCAGTTTGCCGGAAAAGATATGCAAGACTATATATCAATGGTGCTAATTTGGTATGCAACCCAACCTAAGCAAACTGATAGTTCTGGAGTCCCGCAACCGGAACTCCACGAATTATTGAACAAAATGGAGCGCCAAATTGATGATGCACTGATATAAATCCATCAATGGTTTTATCATTTTCTTTATGATAAGCAACTAGTGCTATACCCGCAACATTCTTATTTTCAGGTTTATTGCATAAATCAATCGGCTCCCTGTCCATAAATTTCCACACAATTTATCTATCTTCGTCTATACTCCTTCTAAGAAGAAGAATGCAATCTATAGAGGATTACAGATTATGAACCGAATTAAATCATTAAAACAAGATGGAACAATCACTCCCAATAATAGTTGGTGTCGTCGCTTTAATTGCAGGCATCGTCCTGGGTAAAATTTTATTTGCCAAAAACACAAAATTACAGGTAGAAAATGCCGAAAAAGAAGCCCAAAAATTATTGTCAGACGCTAAAATTCAGGCCGAAGCTCTTAAAAAGGAAAAGCAACTAGAAGCAAAAGAACAATTTGTCCAATTAAAGTCTGAGCATGACAAAGAAGTGTTTCAAAGAAATCAAAAACTGAGCGACATTGAAAATCGGGTTAAGCAAAAGGAACAATCCATTAATCAAAAAGAGCAAAATGCCCAGCGCCTCATCAAGGACAATGAGACTATAAAAGAAAACCTTAGCAGGCAAATTGAGGTTGTAAATATCAAGCGAACCGAGTTGGAAAAACACCAGGAAGAACATATCCGGCGCCTGGAAAAAGTTTCCGGTCTGTCTGCTGAGGAAGCGAAATCGCAACTTATAGAATCTTTAAAACAGGAGGCAAATTCCCAGGCGCTAATTATACAACAGGAAATTGTTGACGATGCTAAACTGAGAGCTAACAAAGAAGCCCGTAAAATTATCATACAAACCATACAGCGCACGGCGTCGGAGCAGGCTATCGAAAATGCCATTACGGTATTTAACCTTGAGAGTGATGAAATCAAAGGTTCCATAATCGGGCGGGAGGGAAGAAACATTCGGGCAATTGAAGCTGCAACGGGTGTAGACCTCATTGTTGATGATACTCCTGAGGCAATTATACTTTCATCATTTGATCCTCTCCGTCGCGAGATCGCCAGGCTGTCCCTTCAAAGGCTTGTGACTGATGGCCGAATACATCCGGCACGAATAGAAGAAATAGTAGAAAAAACCCGCAGACAGTTGGAGGAACAAATTATTGAAATAGGAGAGCGCACGGTAATTGAATTAGGCATACATGGCCTCCACAAAGAACTAGTTCGTATTGTAGGTAAAATGAGATTTAGATCTTCGTATGGGCAAAATCTACTGATGCATAGTCGCGAAGTTGCAAATCTTTGCGGTATAATGGCGGCTGAACTCGGAATGAATTCAAAACTGGCAAAGCGGGCAGGCCTGCTACATGATATCGGAAAGGTTCCCGACGAAGAAACCGAATTAAGCCACGCACTCCTGGGAATGAAACTCGCTGAGAAATATGGAGAGAACCCTGCGGTTTGTAATGCTATAGGGGCACATCACGATGAAGTTGAAATGCAATATGTAATATCTCCCATTGTACAGGCCTGTGATTCAATGAGCGGTGCAAGGCCGGGAGCCCGCCGTGAGATCATGCAGCAATACTTACAGCGAATTAAAGACCTGGAAAATCTCGCTCTGGCCTACCAGGGAGTTGAAAAAGCTTATGCAATACAAGCTGGGCGTGAGCTTCGTGTGATTGTGGAGGCAGAGAAAGTGAGTGATAGCGATAGTGATAAGCTTAGTTTTGAAATAGCCCAAAAGATACAAACCGAAATGACTTACCCTGGCCAGATAAAAGTTACTGTAATCAGAGAGAAAAGGGCTGTAAATGTTGCCAGGTAGACTATAAAGTAAGGTAACTGATTTACGATTTGCGTTAGAAATATTGCATTAACAAGCAAGTTTTATGAAAATGGCATTCCTAAATCTAAATATTTCTCTTACCTTCGCACTCCTAAAATAAAAAGCAATGAATGCAGTAGCTTTTGTTCACGAACAGTTGACACAAAAAAAAGAGATCCCTCAATTTAAAGCAGGTGATAATATCACTGTGAATTATAAAATACTCGAAGGCAATAAGGAGCGTATCCAGAGTTTTAAAGGAGATGTAATCAAGAGGCAAGGTGAGGGAGGAACAGCAACTTTTACCGTACGAAAAATAAGCAATGGTATTGGTGTTGAGCGTCTGTTTCCGATTTTCTCTCCGAATATTGAGAGCATCAAATTACATAAAGTGGGGAAAGTACGTCGCTCAAAGTTGTATTTTTTACGGGAGAGAAGTGGTAAAAGCGCTCGTATACAAGAGAAAAGATTGAAATAATAAAGTACTAATACTCTAATTTTTAGGAAACCCGGAATAGCTCTTGCATTCCGGGTTTTTATTTTATATAATTGCATCTCACCAACACAAATTCATGATATAATTATACCTAACCATTTTTATTTTATATGAAAAAGACAGGTGTAATTATCGTACTACTATCATTGATTTTTGCTTCGTGTGCCAGGGGAATATCTCCCTATGAAGCAGCTAACGGTAAGGCCAAATGCGGCAGGTACATCAAATAGTATTAAAATCTTCTAAATTTTCTGAGAATAAGAACGCTTATTTTATAATTAAGTATCTTTGAAACTAATTTTAAAGTAATGACACTTAATTTTTTAAATCCCGGGCTTCTATTATCTATGCCTGGTGGATCAGAATGGATATTGATCCTTCTTGTGGTTCTTTTATTTTTTGGAGGTAAGAAAATACCCGATCTTATGAGAGGTATTGGTAAGGGCGTTAGAGAATTTAATGATGCCAAAGAGCATGTGAAAAACGAAATTGATGCCGGTATGAAAGAAAAGGACAATCCTCCTGCTCCTCCCCGTGAGACCGTGAAAGAAACTGAGCTCCAGAAATAGAAACCTATTTTTTAAACCTTAATGGCTGAGGTGTGTGCTTTCTATCATATAGAAGATTCCACACCTGAGCCATTTTTTAAATAAGTGATCTTGTTTTCCTTTAAGAATATTGAAGAGTACAGAACCCAACTCAATAATGGAACTGTATCGTGCCATGAGGCAGTTGAATATTATTTGAAAAAAATCAAAAATTCAAGTCATCTTAATGCTTTTGTGGAAGTGTTCGAAAATGAAAGTTTGGCTCGTGCAAAGCGACTCGATACAAAAAGAAAAAATGGTGAAATGTGTGGAAAGTTGCACGGTGTTGTGATTGCAATTAAGGATGTCATTTGTTATGAGGGCCACAGAGTTACTGCATCATCGGCTATTCTAAAAGACTTTATTTCCATATATAATTCTACGGCGGTAGAGAAGTTACTTCGGGAAGATGCGATAATAATAGGCAATTGCAACTGTGATGAATTCGCAATGGGGAGCACTAACGAAAATTCCGTATATGGCAAAGTGCTTAATGACATAGATAATAACAAAGTTCCCGGCGGGTCTTCCGGTGGATCAGCGGTGGCGGTACAGGCTGGCATGTGTATGGTTAGCCTTGGTAGCGATACCGGAGGTTCCGTGCGGCAGCCTGCAGATTTCTGTGGTATTACTGGTTTTAAGCCTTCTTATGGAACTATATCCCGGCATGGTTTAATTGCCTATGCTTCTTCATTTGACCAAATCGGAATTTTTTCAAATAATGTAGAGGATGCTGCAAGAGTGCTGGATATTATTAATGGGAAAGACAAATTTGATAGCACAGTAACACAGAACGATCCTAAAAATTTCCCCATTTCTTTAGAAAACAAATATTACAAGATTGCGATCTTAAAAAATGCCCTTGAGCACCCGAGTATTGATCCTGAAATAAGGCAAAGTATATACGCATTATCGGATAACCTGAAAAGCAGTGGACATAAAGTTGACGAAATTGAATTTGACCTGATTGATTTTATAGTACCGGCTTATTATATACTCACCACTGCGGAAGCGTCCAGCAATCTTTCCCGATATGATGGGGTTAGGTATGGATACAGGGATGACGATAAAAAAAATGGCCTCGACGAATTTTATAAAAAAACCAGGAGCAGGGGATTTGGCAAGGAAGTAAAGAGGCGCATCATGCTGGGAACTTTCGTGTTAAGCGAAGGGTACTTCGATGCTTACTTTACAAAGGCTCAGCAGGTGAGGCAGTTACTTGTTGAAAAAACAAAGAAAATATTTGACCAGTATGACGCTGTCATCATGCCTACTGTTCCGGCTACGGCTTTTGAAGCCGGAAAAATGGATAAAGACCCCATAGCAGTTTATCTTGCAGATATCTATACTGTTTACGCTAATCTTACAGGTATTCCGGCGATTTCATTACCACTTTTCAGACATTCTAACGGGATGCCCTTTGGTGTACAAGTGCTCACAAATAAATTCAAAGAGTTAACTTTATTGAGCTTATCTGGTATGCTTTTAAGGAATTACAAAAAGTATTAGTCCCATAATGAAGTTGTTTGTAAAAATAATATTTCTCATAAGTTTTTTGGAGGTTGGTTTTTCAAAACAGTTGATTGGAAGGCAGGCCTATCCGGATTCGGTATCCAAAGACACATCCATAATAGAGAATGATACGATTGAGGATAAAAAGATAGAAGAGGTGATTGAATCGCCAGCGCCACCCGACAGGGAAAATGTTCAATATGTAAGCCAGGTTACAAAGTATGGTTTTAAAAATTTATTCAAAAACTATTCTTATAATTCCACAATGCCTTATTCAGCGCAAGTAAATCCTTATGCTGAGAACTATATGCAGGATTACCTGCAGGCACATGGGAAGTATCTAAAGCAATTGAAACTAAATTCAATGTCTTACTTCAATTATATCGATGGTATTTTGTCGCAATATGGATTACCGAAGGAATTAAAATACCTCGCGGTAATTGAAAGTGATCTAAAGTCAAATGCGCTTTCAATTGCAGGTGCAAGGGGCCCGTGGCAATTTATGAGCTATACCGCCAGGGATTACGGATTGCAGGTTAATAAATATGTAGATGATCGAACCGACTATTATAAAAGCACCAATGCGGCTGCAAAATATCTCCTAAGCCTATATAAGGATTTAAAGGATTGGCTTTTGGTAATCGCAGCTTATAACGGCGGGCCGGGGCGAGTGTATAGTGCTATAAAAAAAAGTGGTAGCCGGAATTTCTGGCAGCTCCAATATTATCTCCCCGAAGAATCCCGCAACCATGTAAAAAAATTTATCGCTACTCATTATATAATGGAAACAACAAATAATGACGATAAACAACCGGAAAATAATTTTGACTATACGAGTTTGAAAAATGAGGATAAAGTTAAACCTGATCTTTCTGCGAGTGAAGATTCAACATCTAAAGTTGTAACCGTATCAGGAAGATATAGTGCTGCAATTATTGCTAAAAATTTGAATATAGAAATGGATGATTTTAACCATTATAATCCCGGTTTCGATAACATGCTTGCTACTGGTACCTCTTACGGATTAAGATTACCTAATGATAAGATGGATCTTTTTATCGCCAATAAATATGTTATTCTAAACGAATGTGTACAGCAGCTATTGGGAGATGTGGGTCCGGATTTCAAAATGCCTGATAATAAACCCAGGACTCCCGGCGGAAACTCAAAAAAATAGATTTACCCAAGAGCCTTTTTCAAAGCGCTTATTTTTAAAAGGCATTCATCATATTCATTTTCAGGGATACTATTAAAAGTTATTGCAGAGCCCGCAATTGCCGAGAGATATTTGGTTGTACTATTGTATTGCAGGCTTCTGATTACTACGTTAAAATCAAAATTTCCTTCCGGGTCAATATATCCCACGGTGCCGGAGAATAATCCTCTTTTCGTTTTTTCGTATCGCTCGATTAGATCCATCACTTTTTTTTTGGGAGCGCCGGTCATAGATCCCATAGGGAAAGTTGCCCTGAAAATGTCTGATATCTTCATACCCTCTTTCAAAATTCCACTTATCGTTGAAATCATTTGGTGCACTTGCGGGAAACTATAAATGCCTAAAAATTCTTCAACCCTTACTGACCCCTCTTCGCACACTTTCGAAAGATCGTTTCTAACGAGGTCAACAATCATAATATTCTCTGACCTTTCTTTATCATCAAGTAGAAGTGCATTCTTTTGAATCTCGTCTGCATCTTTATCATCAATAAATCTTTTGGCTGTGCCCTTCATAGGCTGGGAAGTCAACACACTTCCCGTTTTCCTTAAAAATCTTTCGGGGCTGGCGCACATAAGAAATTTATCTGTGTACTTATAAAAAGCTGAAAAGGGATTGGGAGAAAATTTATTTAGTTTATTATAAACGTTTACCGGATCGAGTGTCGCATTCGAAGTATAAAATTCCTGGCAAAAATTAATCTCGTAGCAATCGCCCTTTAGAATATGTTGTTTTAATTTTTTTATGGTTTTAATATATTCTGTCCTGGTGAATCTGCTTTTTAGAGAAGGGATTTTAATTTTATTTTCTTCAACTTCTGCGGAATCATTAATCTCATCAAAGATTTTGTCAGCATTTTTTGGGGAATACGCGCCAATCTTTAATTGCTTCCCGGAAAGAATTAAAACTATTTCTGGTACAAAAAATAAAATTTGGGGAAACTTAACACCGTCAAAATTTGAAGAAGAAAGTTCTTCAATTTCGTTTTTTATGTCGTAAGCGACATGACCAAAAACCCAGTCATTTTTTTTATAAAGAAATTTATCGAGGGCATCAAGATTACCGGAATTACTACACGAAACTAAATGACTCATGTTGCCAGCACCAACTATACAATCATAGGATTTTTTGAACTCATATTCATGATTATCTAGAAAACAGAAAGTGCCAAACTTCTTACTGTAGTTTAGCACCTTCGTTTTAATAGTTAAATAATCTTCTACTAAATAAGATGTGAATTTTCTATTCAAATTGATGGATAACAGCGATGAAGGCCGCTGTTATTATATTTAGAAATCGTCATCGTCATCATCATCGTCCCCATCGTTAAAGAGATCAAGGTCTTTGAAATCATCGTCAATTTCAAAGTCATCATCCCCTTTACCTTTTTTGGCTCCAGGCTTTTTTATTTTTGATTTTGGAACATCAAACTCTTCAAAATCGGGATCGTAATCATCATCTTCAGTTTTTTCCCAATCGTCCTCAACATCGTCGACGTCATCATCGTCTTCGTCATCGCTCTTTTTCCCTTTTTTGGATGCAGTAGTTTTAGATTTTTTTGAGGGAGTTTCTTCTTCATCCAGATCAAGATCGTCTAAGTCATCATCATCGTCATTAGTTTCGGATGTCATCTTTTTTGGAGAAGTATTATTATCGTTTTTTGCCTGTGATTTTTTAGGAACTTTATTTTCCTTATCAGATTTTGCTTTCATAATTCTCAAGGATTATTGATGTAAAATTTCATTTAGATTTTTGAATAACCAAATATTATAAAAAGTTTTTAAAAAATAAAAATTTTGCATTTATAAGTTTTCAAAACCACAATCATAATGCCACAATGATTTGATCACTGCC
>JBBSBD010000015.1:0-47253 GCA_038251675.1 Chitinophagales bacterium
AGCGACGCAGGATTGATGTTTAGAAAAACAGTCCTGTTTACTTTCACAGTAGCTCCGGCATCAGGTATTTGCTTTTTTACAGTGTTTAATGGTACACTGTCGTTGTATAGTGAATCCGTAATTATTACATCAAACCCTTCTTTCTCCAGGAACTTAACCGCATCATCCACTTTTTTACCGGCGACTGCGGGTACTTTGAGGTAACTCCCGTGATTCGTAAACCAGCTAAGCGATTGCAGAACAAGAAAGCCTAAGAGGAATACTACTACAAGAGCGACAAGAAAATTAACCCAAAATGGTTGCCTGGTGATAAATTTAAACACTGTAAAATATATAGATTATAAAATGAAAAGCCGGTTGCAATATAGTACGATTTAAATAGGTAAGCATTCTTCAATTAATGCTGTGTAAAATTCTTTCATGGTCCATCCCATAGCTCTCACTTGCTGGGGAACCAGGCTGGCCTCGCTCTGGCCGGGTACTGTATTAATTTCCAGCATATAAGGTTTACCATCATCTTCATTATAAATAAAATCGATTCTCACAATACCGTTACAATTAAAAATGCTGTATGCTTTTTTCGCACTATCTCTTATTTTTTCTGCGATCTCTTCATCAATATTTGCGGGAGTTATTTCATCGCTTGCACCATGATATTTTGCTTCATAATCAAAGAACTCTTTTTTGGAAATAATTTCTGTTATTGGCAAAGCAATAACTTTTCCTTTGGACTTAAAAATCCCAATGGTAAGTTCCCTTCCTTTAATAAACTCTTCCACGAGCACCTGGTCGTCTTCCTCAAATGCTTTTTCAATAGCTGCTCCAAGTTCTTCTGAAGGTGCATTTACTTTTGACATACCAATGCTTGAACCTCCATTATTAGGCTTAACAAAAACCGGGAATTGCAAATTCTTTATTAATTCATCGGGGCTTTTAAATGTATTTCGAAACAAAAGAACCGACTTTGCAACAGCAAGGCCGCTAAATGCAGCCACAGCTACCGTATAACGTTTATTAAAAGTAAGTCCCGAAACAGCGCAATCGCACGTCGTGTAGGGAATGCGCATCATATCAAAATATCCCTGCAATTTTCCATCCTCTCCCGGCGTACCATGAATGCCATTGAGCACAGCATCAAAAGTTACTTTTTTACCGTCAATCAAAAGAGAGAAATCATTTTTGTCTACTTCAATTTTATCGCCATTGGGCAGCTCGTAAAACCAACCTTCGGTCCTTATATCAATTTTATAATAATTAAACTTTTCAGTATCAATATTTTCTTCAATCACAATCGCAGATTGGTAAGAGATTGTAGCCTCACCCGAAAAACCGCCGGTAACAAAAGCAATCACAGGTTTCATTTATTTATACAAAATTTAATTTTGAAAATATGGTATTGATGATTCATTGTTCAGAACTTATGCCCTGATTGATACTGTTCAGTACAAATTTCCATTTCCCATCTCCCTGCTTTTTCCAGATGTTTACATAAGTTCCCTTAAAAACGGTATCCTCCCCTTCCAGCGTATAAATTCCATAAGTAAATCCCATATCACCATCTTTTGCGAGCTGAGCCCCCCCGGGTACCCACTTTAAAGTGTAGGCGGTATCGTCCACCTGGCTTAAAAAGTCTATCGCCCCGGCACCTTTGATTGGGAGGTGATCAGGCCTTAATAACAGGCCTTCGTTATCTATAAATTCTATAAACGCATTTTTCATGCCCTTTTCTTTGCTCATATCAGAAAATGCTATGTCGGCGTCTATCAGGCTATCAACAGTAACTTCTTTAACAAGTGCGGGCTTGGATTTACAAGAAGATAAAAAAGAAAAGGAAATTAATAAGAAGCAAAAAGATAAAAGGATTCTCTTAAATGACATTGATCATTTTTATTTTTAGAAAAAAGGCGAAAGTATTTTTCAATACCCTCGCCTAAAAGCAGGAAATATCACCTGCCAAACAGGCCCGGAAGCCTCAGTGTTATAAATGCATTTTTTCTTTTTTTGCAAGCAGTTGCTCCACTGTTTCCCTATACATCTCATCGGGCACACAGCAATCTACCGGGCATACGGCAGCACACTGGGGCTCTTCGTGGAAGCCCTGGCATTCTGTGCACTTATTGGGCACGATATAATAAATGTCGTTAGATATGGGCGGGTTCCGCTGCTCAGCGTCCATAGTTCCACCATCCAGCAAGGTTACCTCGCCTTTCACTGTTGTCCCATCAATAAATGCCCACTCTACCCCACCCTCATAAATTGCATTGTTGGGGCATTCAGGTTCGCAAGCTCCACAATTAATACACTCATCAGTAATTATTATTGCCATTTTCTTTTTGTTTAAAGCTCCAAAACCTTGGAGATTATTTACGAATTTTGACTGTTTTTATTTCCTACAAATATATAACAGATAATTATTTAGCAAATGAATTTAGCGGAAAGAATTGATTTAATGGAAAAGCTGGGGAAATATATAACTGCAGATGGCCCACAGTTGCAAGCAATTAAACAAAAAGCGTTTGAAAAAAATAAATGGTTTACCCAACAATTTACAGACCTCGCTTTAAAAAATATTGCACAGCAATTTCTTGACCGGGCTAAACTGGAAGAATGGATTAAGATTTACCACCTTGATGATAATGTATCGGCAAGAAAGGTTGGGATCGTAATGGCTGGCAATATCCCGTTGGTAGGTTTCCATGATTTTTTGTGCGTATTCATAAGTGGCCATAAGCAGAAAATAAAGCTTTCAGAAAAAGATGATGTATTATTTCCTTATATCTTAAATAAGCTCTCGCAATGGAACCCCGAAATTAACCTATTCGTTGAATTTATCAATGTGCTTAAAGATTGCGATGCCTTTATTGCAACCGGATCTAATAACTCGGCAAGGTATTTCAATTATTACTTTGGTAAATATCCTTCAATAATCAGGCAAAATAAAACCTCGACGGGTATTTTAACCGGTAATGAAACACAAAATGATTTTGAGTTATTGGCAGATGATATACATACTTATTTTGGCCTTGGATGCAGGAATATCTCCAGCATTTATGTTCCGGAACGTTACGATTTTATTCCGTTGCTTAATTCATTTAAAAAATACAGCTACTTCGCAAACCATACAAAATACAGGAATAACTACGACTACAACCTGGCGTTACTCATTATGAATAACAAGAAATATATGACCAGTGAAAGCGTTATACTTTTTGAAAATGAAAGTATTTTCTCACCCGTAAGCCAGTTGCACTATTCTTTTTATGATGACATAAATATTATTGCTGAATTTTTGACAAACCATAAAGACTTGCAATGTATATGTGGCCACGGGCAACTACCTTTTGGAAGTGCACAGGAGCCACGGTTAACAGATTATGCAGATGGCCTTGACACTATGCAATTTCTGCTGAGCTTATAGAACTTTTTTATTTTATTTGTGTATATGAATTGTAGTAAAAATGCGCAAGAGCAAACAGTAAACCTGCCAGGATTTTCGATGTACGAAACCCTTACTAATTAATTGTTAAACGTAAACAAATGGTTCTGATATACTAAAAATGATTGTTTAATTTTATACTCTTAGCACAATACCTGATGCAAACCTTTAATGACGAATATTTACAATTAAAATTTCCATAAATGAAAACAAAGAACATTTTTCTTACAGTGCTTATAAGCACGCTTACCACAATGGCTGTAATATTTGGGTATAATAAATATGAACATAACAGCAACAACCCAAATTTTCAGTCATTAAATATTCCTTCTAATTATAAGTATGCGGGTTTCTATGATGATAAAGGAAACCCAACGCCCGGCCCCGCGGACTTCACACAGGCAGCAGAGGCGGCAATTCCAACGGTTGTGCATATCAGAACCAAAACAAATCCCAGGCAGGTAAGTAATAATCTGCCCAATCAAAAAAATCCATTTTCTGATCTGTTTGGAGACGACGATCTTTTCAATCAATTTTTTGGTAACGGTGGCGGCCGCCAGCGCATGATGCCTTCGCAAGCTTCGGGTTCAGGGGTAATAATAAGTGACGATGGCTATATAGTTACAAATAATCATGTGGTTGCGGGAGCGGATGAAGTAACGGTTACGTTAAGCAATCGAAAAACATACACTGCCAAAGTGGTGGGGGCTGATCCTTCTTATGATCTTGCAGTTGTGAAAGTAGATGCTAAGAATTTACCTTTTATTATTTATGGCAATTCCGATGATACAAAGATTGGCCAATGGGTATTAGCGCTGGGTTACCCCTTGAATCTTGAGGCAACTGTAACGGCGGGTATAATTAGTGCAAAGTCAAGATCATTAGGCTTGAATAGAGATAAGAACGGGCAACGTAATATGGCTGTTGAGTCATTTTTGCAAACTGACGCAGCCGTAAATATGGGCAACAGCGGAGGTGCTTTGATAAATACAAATGGTGAGCTGATAGGGATAAACTCGGCGATTGCGTCTCCTACAGGTTATTACAATGGATACTCTTATGCAATACCGGTTAACATTGTAAAAAAGGTAATCAATGACCTTATTAAGTTCGGCAGTGTTCAAAGAGGTTTTCTTGGAGCCATGTTTATTGATGCAGGTACGTTCACCGACCAGGAAAAACAAAAAGCAAATGTGCCGGTAAGTGTAGATGGTGTTTATATAACTGATGTCACAAAAACTGGTGCTGCCATTGAAGCAGGGATTAAAAAGGGAGATATCATCAGGAAAATAAATGATGTATCTATCAATTCAGGATCTGAGTTGCAGGAACAATTGAGCAATTATAAGCCTGCTGATAAGATAAATGTGACGATCGAAAGAGATGGGAAAAAAATTACGTATCCGGTCACCCTAAAGAATAACGCAGGAAATTATGATATAGTTAAAACTGATGTAACACTTGATAAATTTGGCGCAGACCTCGTAACACTCGATCCTAAAAAAGCGAAAGAGTATGGATTGACCGGAGGCATAATTGTAAAGAAAATAAACGAAGGGGCTATTAATGACCAGACAAGAATGAGGGATGGCTTTATTATCACAAAAGCAGATGGCAAGGATGTAAGATCAGTTGATGAATTGAAGGCTGCAGTTGGTAACTCAAAGCAGGTGACTATTACAGGATATTATCCCGGCTATAGTGAGCCTTACGATTATCCTTTGGTGCTGGATGATTCAGGGGAGTAATCATTTATTTGATGTTAATTTTTTATTGACCACGGCTTTTGCCGTGGTTTTTTTGTATTGTGTTTATAAAATATAAAGTAGTTTCCTTATTCAGATTATTTCAAGAGGCGGCGGCCGGTGTTTTAGTAAGAACTTATAGCTTCTTATAATAAAAAACAGACGGTAATTATCTTGCGGAGCGTCAGGATAAGTAATATCAACCATGGAAGGGTACCCTGACTGTGCACACGAATAAGTATAAGTTTGTACTGAAGAATTTATGGTTTCAGTATTCGAAATCACATTATTCTTTTGCAGATAAAAATCTTCAAGAAAAAAATTGTAACCAGGAACGGGATTGTATGTTGAGCATATGTTTAAAGTAAAGAATGGATTTGGGTGATTATCATAAACCAAAGTATGTAAAGCATAATCTGTTTCATATAAGGAATTTGTTTGAATGATATCTCCGGTCGTCGCAATCGTACCAGTGTCTGTAAAATTTTCAACATCGGTTGGGGTCAGCAGGATCGTAGTATATTCCTTTTGCTATTATCGTCGCGTTCGAATATGTGTAGTTCCATACTTCTATTTCAGGCTGATGAATAATGGAATCTTTTATCAACCTTCCGCGGCTGTCATAAAAATAAAAATAGGAATCTAAATAGCCATATTGCGGGTCACTATCAATCTCTATTTTCTTCGATACAAGTGTATCATTACCGTTGTAATAATAAGTATCCACAAGCGCAGGAACAGCTACTGCGTTGTTATACACAAATAATGTTATTGTCTGTACTCTTTTAAGACTGTCAAATGCAAACTCGCGATATTCAGTTTCAGTTGCCGAACTATTTATATCAACGTATGCAAGCCTCGACAAAACGGTAATAGAGTCATTTGGATTTACAACTGGTGGTATCACAGGTGTTGTCGGTTCGGTAATATCTTTTTGGCAGGATGATATTAAACAAGCCACAAGTATTACGGCAAGTAGATGCAAGTGAGTTTTTATAAACTTTAATTTGGTAGGGAAGCGCAATGATAATAAAAAAGTTTTAATTAGCCTGCTATCAGGGAATTCAATAAGAAATAATACATTGCTTAATTGTTGCATCTTTAATATCAGAATACTATTTTCGCACCCGACTTTATCGACGCTAACTATTATGAAAACTTTTACGATCTTGGAATAGTAAAACTTTTCCTGAGAGGAAAAGAATCTATTCTTTTAAGCCATATAATTCCTGCGGACGATGACACTGCACTGCCACTTTTATCTAATAGCCAAATCGGAATATTAATCCCATTTCATAACGACTAATTTCTAATTAAATACCCTTAGCTAAAATACTTTGTATGCATAAAAAAATCAGACCACTTTTTGCCCTGTTAATTTTGAACTTTTATTGCAATTGCACTTTTTCCCAGAATTATAAATATTTAAACGCCGATGGAGGATATGAAAATCTTGATCATGATATTTACTGTAATGGAATAAATACTGTCCTTGACGTTAATTATACATCATTTGGTAAACAAAAGAATTTACAGGCTTCCACCTGCGACTATGACCTGAAAAATCTTAAGACTAAAGATATTTCTTCAATCGGTAAAAATATCTACCGGTTTTCATTTTTTCATAAGGAGAAACTTTACTTTTTTTGTACAGATAAAAATGAAAGCCTTTACAAATATGAAATCGATATCAAAGATTTTTCTATTATAGGCTCTCCTGAAAAAATATTTTCTTATGAGAATGATGTTACGGCTTATGCTACTGCGTATTCTCAAGACTCATCATTCTTTTCAATAATTTGCAGACATCATAATAAAAAGGATGAAAATGAAATCTTTGATGGTATCGTATTCGATCAAACACTTTCTGAGGTCACGAAATTTTCATTTATAAATAAAGGATCTTTGGATAACCTTGTGGACTCAAAATATCTTGTCTCCAATCAAGGGATTTTGAACATTATTTGCCAGTTTCAGGAAAAGGCAAAAAAGAAAAATGATAAAGAATCTCCTTATTACAATGTTACTATAATATCAAAAGACGGGAAAGCTCAATCAGGCAGTCAATTGTCAGGTTTTCTTTCAGGAAACCTTCAAAGCATACACTGGTATTTGAATGCTGATAAGTTACTTTTTAACGGTCTCTCTGGTGAATTAGAAAAAAAAGGATACAACAGCATTATTTCTGGTAATTATAATTATGAAAACAACAATATTGACAATCTTAAAATTAATGAATTTTCAAAATCAAGCTATGCAGCGCAAGCTTCGGAACGCTCATCGAAAGAAATAATTGAAAATGGGCTTCCATCAAATGTTTTCTTAAAAGGAGCAGAGATACTGAAAGATAATTCTACATTGCTTATTTATGACTTGCAGGCAAACCGGGCTATAGGTCAGTATAGTGCACCTGGTCAATCAACAATTTATAACAGAAGTATCGATCACTTTTATGGACGTGCGAGCTACATAATAAAATTAAACACCAAAAACGAAATTGAATGGTTTCACGCGATTGAAAAGAAACAGGAAGAAGCCAGCGCACAAAGATTCACTGGTATAAACTATGCGACCGATGACAGGAATGGAATATATATTTTCTTTCATGACAATATTAATAATACGCAGGTATTTCCAAAAGGAGAAGCAGATTTGGCAAATTTTGGAAATATAAATAAAAATAGCCTCGCTGTTGTGCATATCACTTCTTCAGGAAAAATTAGCAAAAAATTTTTATGGGATAATGACGATGTTGAATATAAAATGTTACCTGGCACTTCCTATTCCTTAAAAAATAATGAATTAATATTTATAGGATATAAAATTAAAGCGATTAGAAAATATTGCACCATCGCTAAAATCACAATAGATCAATAAAGGTAAATTCCAACAATGGATTTTTATTGTTTAATAGCGTGTTCGACAAAGGAGAGTTGAATAGCATGTTCGAGAAAGGAGAGGCAATACTCATTTGTCTCCTCACTGACCTCTACCTACCACTAAACATCACCTTTCTCTTAAATAATAATCAGGATTATCGAGGAAGGTTTTGGTGATCCGGTAATGATCAGTCTCCCGGTAGCTTACCTGTTCCATGCTGTCGTCCCGTATTTCATAAATCAATGCTTCGGGAATACCCATCAATATGGGCGAGTGTGTCGAAATAATAAATTGAGCGTTCCCGCTTTTTAAAACTTCGAGAATAAGAAAGATTAAAGACAATTGCTTCAATGGCGACAGAGCCGCCTCAGGTTCATCCAAAAGATACACGCCTTTGTCTCCAATTCTTATTTGTAATATTTTCAGATAAGCTTCACCATGAGAAAACGCCTCCATGTTTTCTCCATAATTAATGCGCATCTGGCGAAGGGAGTAATTCATATTATCGCTCATCTGTTTAATGATATAATCATCCACCACACCTTTCAGTTCGTGCAGGTCGCCGGCAATTTTTTTATTCTCATTTTCTACTGAGTTAATAAAATCACTGAAATCTTCTGCCCTGAAGAAGAAGCCTTTATTTGTTTCGCGCTTCCAATCTATTTTAATATAAGGCCGCAATAGCCTGGCAGCTTCAAAGCCGGGGTGGTTACCGATAAAGCCGCCTATTAGTGGAAGATTAAGTTGAAGAGCAATACTTTCCAACAAGGTCGATTTACCACAACCGTTATCTCCAATAAAAAGCGTGACCTTTTTGTCTAATTGAATTTGTTTAGCAAATTTGACTGCCGGAATATTAAAAGGAAACGGATTTTTCTTTTCTGTATTAATTGAAAATGATTGAAGGAAAGGCATGATGGTATTGGGCAAAAATATTTTAATAAATAAAAATCTTCACTGGTACAAGATAGCATCAATAGTTTCAAATAATTTCTATGATGACTTAAAAAACACAATAAACTTCTTTCGGATTTGACAGATATAGCTCATGTTTCTAAAGCAGTTATTAAAAAAGCTTTAAAACTGATTTTAAAGACTTCGAAGATGCCATTCAATACAACTGTGTTTTGACTATTCCTATGCTTGATGCGATTGTTATAAGAGATACAAAAGTTTTAAAAAAAGTACATTACCGGTTTATTTTTAATCCATTCCATCTTCATATCATGACAGCATAGAAACCTTTTCAAAAACCAGGTAACCCCAGCGATCCAGATCTACAAAATGCTCCTTGTCAAAATTTAAATCAGGACCGCCAAATACATTTCTAAAAACACCATGCACGCCTCTCACCTGGAAGTTTTTAGGATTGGGCGAACAATTTAGAATAACCAGCACCTGGTGGATACCATTCTTTCGCAGGTAAGAAAATATTTCGTGGTCATCAGGATGCGAGATAATTTTAGTAAGCACATCTGGGTCACCTGCACGCAATGAATCATTAGAGCTATGAAGAAGAAGCAATGTTTTGTAAAAGTCGTGAAGTTCAAATTTTCCATCCCATTCAATAAGATCTTTATCAAAAAATTTTAGTCTTTTTCTATTGGGTAATTCCTGGCCGCTGTATATCATCGGCATACCATTCCATGTGCAGGTAAATACTGCCATAAGTCTCGCTGCATCACCATATTTTTCAAATTGCGTCCCATTCCAACTATTCTCATCATGATTACTTGTAAAATAAACCCGAAATGCCGTCGCCGGAAATTCTGTCACCGATTTATATAGAACAGTGAGGAAGCTTTGTAAATTCATCCTGCCGTGATAAAATTCCTCGGAGGCATGCATCCATCTCCAGGTGTAGGTCGCGTCAAACACAACATGATATTCCGGCACTTCGCATTCAGCCAGCCAAAACAAATTATCTTTTGCTTTCGTTAGTTTCTTCTTAGCGGCAATCCAGAAATCAAGTGTAACCAGGTGGGCCATATCGCATCGGAAACCATCTATATCGCATTCTTTGATCCAGAATTTCATCGCACTAATCATGGAATCCCACAGCTCATCGTTTTTATAATTAAGCTCACTCACATCCGTCCATCCGTGCGGATGAATCAATTCATTGTTTTCATTATACGTGTAGTATTCAGGATGATCAACAATCCAATGATGATCGTTGCCGGTATGGTTGGCCACCCAATCAATGATTACTTTAAAACCCAAGTCATGCGCATCTTCAACGAGCTTTTTGAAATCCTCTATCGTTCCGTATTCAGGATTTGTCTCCAGGTAGTTGCCTGCTGCATAATAACTACCGAGCGTACCCAGCCTGTCTTTCTTACTTATTGGCGTTATCGGCATAAACCACAATATCTTCACGCCCATGTCGCGAAGCCGCGGCAGGTGTTTACCAAAAGTTTCGAAGGTTCCTTCCACCGTATATTGCCTCAGGTTTACTTCATATATGTTTGACGAATAGCTCCATTTTGGGTGAGGATGATCCGGGATTTTATCGGGCATGGTTTAATTTAATTAAAAAATAAAAATAGTCATTATTAATCTTTTATTGGCTTGAAGGGTGGATGTGTCTTTGTAACTTTGGCGGCGAAGAAATATGAAAAAATTTAATGTTCCATTAATATACCGCAGCCCGCTGATAACAGCGATTAAGAATAAACGGAAACAAGCCGACAAGTTAAAAAAAGATTTTACTCCAAGCCTTATCGATTTTGGTGATGTGCAAATTTATCTTTCCCGTCATTTTGGATTTTGTTATGGTGTCGAGAATGCCATAGACATTGCCTTTAAAACGATAGAAGAAAATCCCGGTAAGAAAATTTATTTACTTAGTGAGATGATTCACAATCCGCAGGTAAATATTGATTTGAAAAATAAGGGCGTAAAATTTTTGATGGATACAAGTGGCAACCAGGTTATACCGCTAGATATCTTATCCCCGGAAGACGTGGTAATAGTTCCTGCGTTTGGAACAACGCTCGAAATTGAAGAAGACCTCAAAAAACGTGGCATTGCAATACAGCAGTACAATACAACCTGTCCCTTTGTAGAAAAAGTATGGAACCGCGCGGCAACGATTGCAAAAAACAGTTATTCAATTGTTGTACACGGAAAGCCACAACATGAGGAAACACGGGCTACGTTCAGCCATAGCGCTGCGAATACACCAACGGTTGTTGTAAAAGACATGAATGAAACTATTGAGTTGGCAAAATATATTAAAGGAGTAAAACCATTGAAAGATTTCTATGGTGAATTTACCGGGCAGTTTTCCGAAGGTTTTAATGTTGAAGAAGATTTAGCCAGGATTGGTGTGGTGAATCAAACAACTATGCTTGCCAGCGATACGCAGGCAATAGCCGATTACCTTAAAAATGTAATGATCGAAAAATACAGTCTCTCTGGAAAAAATATCAGTGAACGTTTTGCTGATACCCGTGACACCTTGTGTTATGCTACTTACGAAAATCAAAGTGCGGTGTATGGATTACTGGAGACAAAGGCAGACCTCGCGATTGTAGTAGGAGGATATAACAGTTCAAACACCTCTCACCTCGTGGAACTTTGTGAAGAGAAACTGAATACTTATTTTATCCGATCCGAAGAAGATATTATTTCTTCGAAAGAAATACGGCATTATAATCTTCATAAAAAAACTGAAGTGACCACACTCTCCTTTCTCCCCGAAAAAAAACATGTAAAAATACTGGTAACAAGCGGCGCAAGTTGCCCTGATGCATTAGTGGAAGAGGTGATTTTTAAAATCGTATCGTTTTATAAAAATACCAAGCCGGTTGAGGAAGTTTTGGAAGAATTTAGTTAAATAATTCCAGCATCAACTTACACTTGTTGCATTCTTTTTTTCACAAGCTTTAAAGCAAAATCAAGCTGCTCCTTTTCGGTAAGATGGGTATTGTCAAGTTCGATAGCATCAGATGCTTTGCGAAGTGGGCTTACTTCTCGATGAGAATCGATATAGTCACGCATAGCGATGTTGTTCTTAACTTCTTCTAAGGTAATGTTTGGATTCTTCTCAAACATTTCTGCAAAACGACGTTCCACTCTCACTGCTTCATCCGCTACCATAAATATTTTAATTTCGGCGTTAGGAAAAACGGTGGTACCAATATCTCTCCCATCCATAACTATTCCTTTATCGATCCCGGTTTTTTGCTGCACTGCAACGGCGAACGTTCTTACATCCTTTAGCGCAGCAATTTCACTCACCTTTTCTGCAATTACAAGATCACGTATTATGTATTCTACATTCTCCTCATTTAAAAATATTTCTGAACGGCCGGATTGAGTATTGTAAATAAATTCGAGGTTTATATTACTTAAAGCATACTTTATTTCTTTTTCACTTGACCGATTGATATTATTTCGCAAAAAGTAAAGTGTAATTGCACGATACATGGCGCCGCTATCAATATACAGATAACCTAATTTTTTTGCCAATTGCTTAGCTAATGTGCTTTTTCCGCAAGATGACCACCCATCAATTGTAATAATTATTCTTTCTTCCATACACGCAAAAATGGTTTAAAAATTAAGAAGAAAAAAATTAGAATGACAAAAAAAATGCCATCATTACGATGGCACTTTTAAAATTTTTATTAAGAATTCTTACGCTTCAGACTTCTCTTCTTTCTTCACACCTCCCTTAACTTCAAATGTAATTTTTGAATTTTCTTTATCAAGATCAGCTATTAATACGTCGCCATTCTTAATGGTAAGGTTAAGTATCTCTTCTGCCAGCGGATCTTCAAGATATTTCTGGATCGCCCTGTGCAAAGGCCTTGCTCCAAAATTAGAATCGAATCCTTTCTCAGAAATAAAGGTCTTTGCTTCAGGAGTGAGTTCTAAAGCCAGGCCAAGATTGTGCAGCCTTTTTGTAACACCCTTCATTAGTATATCAATAATTGAGAAGATATCTTCCTGCGTTAAATTATTAAAGATCACTACATCATCAATCCTGTTTAAAAATTCAGGGCTGAAAGTACGCTTCAATGCTTTTTCAATTACCGCTTTGGTATTTTCTTCGGCATTCAATTGCCTTGATGCAGTGCTGAAGCCAACACCATCTCCAAAATCTTTTAATTGTCTTGCACCTATATTTGACGTCATAATGATCATCGTATTCTTGAAGTCTATTTTTCTTCCAAGACCATCAGTGAGCTGACCATCATCTAAAACCTGCAATAAAATATTGTAAATATCCGGATGTGCTTTTTCTATTTCATCTAAAAGAATCACTGAGTACGGTTTGCGCCTAACCTTTTCAGTTAGCTGGCCACCCTCTTCATAGCCCACGTAGCCCGGAGGTGCACCAATTAATCTTGACACCGTAAATTTTTCCATGTACTCACTCATGTCAATCCTAATAAGCGCATCATCACTATCAAACATATATCTTGCCAAGGCCCTTGCCAATTCCGTTTTACCTACACCGGTCGGGCCAAGGAATATAAATGTTCCGATAGGTTTTTTAGGATCTTTTAATCCTACCCTGTTTCGTTGAATTGCTTTTACTACTTTTTGAATGGCATCGTCCTGCCCTACCACCGCACCTGTAAGATCTTGCGCCATTCTGCGAAGCTTTTCAGTCTCTGCCTGTACCATTCTCTTTACGGGAATTCCGGTCATCATACTTACCACTTCTGCTATGGCCTCTTCATCAATAGGATAACGCCTGTTTTTGCTTTCTTCTTCCCAATCAGCTTTTGCTTTCTCAAGATCTTCCTGCAATCTTTTTTCAGTATCCCGCAATGATGCTGCTTCCTCAAAGCGCTGGCTTTTTACAACCTTATTTTTTTCGTGCTTAATATCGTCAATCTTTTTTTCCAGTTCTACCACTTCCTGCGGAACATTTATATTTTTAAGATGCACCCTTGCCCCAACTTCATCAAGAACATCAATGGCTTTATCAGGAAGCAGCCTGTCGGTCATGTAACGATCGCTCAATTTTACGCAAGCATCGATAGCTTCGGCGTTATAAGTTACATTATGATAATCCTCGTATTTACTTTTTATGTTGGTGAGAATTTCTATTGTTTCCTCCACACTTGGTTGCTCAACCATCACCTTCTGAAAGCGGCGATCAAGGGCTCCGTCTTTTTCAATATACATTCTGTACTCGTCCAAAGTACTTGCACCAATACATTGTAGCTCACCGCGTGCAAGCGCGGGTTTAAATATGTTGGAGGCATCAAGTGATCCGCTTGCCCCGCCTGCTCCTACAATTGTATGAATTTCATCAATGAACAAGATAACGTCGCGGTTTTTCTCAAGTTCGTTCATAATCGCTTTCATTCTTTCTTCAAACTGGCCACGATATTTTGTACCTGCAACCAACGCAGCAAGGTCAAGCGATACCACTCTTTTATCAAACAAAACCCTGCTCACCTTCCTTTGAATAATGCGCAATGCCAGGCCCTCGACAATGGCTGTTTTACCAACACCCGGTTCACCAATTAGAATCGGATTATTCTTTTTACGACGGCTTAATATTTGCGAAACTCTTTCTATTTCGGTCTCGCGGCCTACTATAGGATCTAATGTCCCTAACTCGGCAAGCCTTGTAATATCCCTGCCGAAATTGTCCAAAACGGGCGTCTTTGATTTGGCTTGTGCAGCAGATCCTTTTGAGGTACGCTGTTGAGAATATGATTTTCTTTCCTCGTCAAATTCCTCGCCTTCATCATCCTGGAATTCGGCTTTTGGATCTGTTTTTACATATCCCAATTCATTTTTAAACATGTCATAATCCACATCAAACTGGTTGAGGATTTGGGTGGCAATGTTTTCTTTATTTTTCAAAATCGAAAGCATCAGATGCTCACTTTCTACTAACGGGCTTTTATTGGCTTTTGCTTCAAGAACCGTAATGCGTATGACCTTCTCTGCCTGTTTTGTTAGAGGTAAGGAATTAATATTTGCAATATTTTTTCCGGTTTTATCCTTTACGGCAAGCTCAATTTCTTTTCGCAACTCGTATAAGTCAACATTGAAAGCTTTCAATATTTTTATAGCAGTATTCTCACCATCTCTTATAAGACCAAGCACAAGGTGTTCTGTTCCTATAAAATCATTACCCAAACGCAAAGCCTCCTCCCTGCTATAGGAGATAATTTCTTTTACCTGGGCTGAAAAATTGTTGTCCATGTGATTCAATTTAATACTATACAATAATAACGAATAAATTCTACTATTAGTTGCTAAAACAAATTCACAGCGTGTTGAAAACCGTACAAAAAAAGGTTAAATTAAAATATAAATTTCTGCGAAAATCTAAGAGATCAAATCAACTTCCACTGGCCCTTTAAATAATCGGCCTTGCTTTTTTTATACCTTTGAAGAGAACTTTTTCAATTTAAAAACTAATAATTGTGATGAAAGTCAAAATTGATACCAAAGAAAAATTTCACGTCATAACTATTGAAGAGCCTGATTTGCCTGCTAATATGACAGAAGAATTGGAAAAATTGTTGCTTTCATTCGTTGATAAAAATCCCGGAAACCTGATTATTAATTTTAAAAATGTTCAACAAATCAATGAGCTTACTGCAAATGCATTAGCAACGATACAACAAACATTTTACGATTCAAATTGTTCGCTTGTGTTTTGCAATCTGCAATCTAAAGTTGAAACGTTCTTAGATGAAAAAGAATTGTTGGAGTTTATGAATATTACTCCCACCGAAAGTGAGGCCTGGGATATTGTTCAAATGGAGGAGATAGAAAGAGAGCTTTTTTGATTGTGGTTTTTGCTGCATACTTGATACCTTATACTTTTTGTGAGTCATCATTTCGAACCCCTCGTCTCATTTGGCAGACGTAAAATAGTTTCTAATTTTGGAAACTTCCAACTATCTTTGTGAAAACAATTTTATTGCAATACTTTCAGACACGGTTTTTAGAAGAAGCAGACAAATTCATAGCAACACTTGACCCCAAAGCGGCAAGGAAAGTATTCTATAACATTGATCTTGCTGAACAAAGTAATGACCCCAAACTTTTCAAAAAACTTCAGAAAGACATTTGGGAATTTAGAACAATTTCGGCGGTGTACAAATTAGGCTGCTCGCATTTTGGGACAAAGACAAAGAGACCGAAACATTGGTTTTCGCAACACACGGGTTTATTAAAAAAGTTGACAAGGTGCCAGCAAATGAAATTGATAGGGCAATTAACATCCGGAAAAAATATTTTGAAAACAAACTTAAAAAATAACATTATGGCAAAGACAGCAATGAAATCATATTCACTTGCCGAAATGAAAGATAAATACATTGGAAAGAAAGGCAAAAAAGACAGAGACCAGTACGAATACGAACTTCGTATGGACGTTTTAGGGCGAATGATTAAAACAGCAAGGCAAGAACGTAAATTGACACAAGAACAATTGGGCGAGCTTGTTGGTGTACAAAAAGCACAGATTTCAAAATTAGAAAGTAGTGCAAATAGTGCGACAATTGATACTGTAATAAAAGTTTTCAAAGCATTAAAAGCTGATATTCACTTTAATGTTACAATTGAAAAACAATACTTGCAACTCGTTTGAAAATAAGGCGAACGCACAACTTTCGGTTTAGTAATATGGCTGAGTGACGATTTTCAAATACCGCCACATCGCCGTAGCCGATAATGATACTTGATTCCTGATACCTAATTCTTAATTCTTTGCTTGCTGTAACAATTTTAGGGAATAATTCTGCGGTACCAGCCCATAACCGGCATCCCACATCGCAGGTGGTTCAAACACAGAGCCATAAATTCCTGGTGGATTGTGGCGAAGGAACTCAAATGCAATTATCAGCGTACAAAATAAAGGCAGCCAGGATCAATCACATTTTCATTTCTCACCTTCATGGCGATCATTATTTTGGACTTGTAGGACTGCTGACCACAATGGGCCTCAATAATCGCAAGGATGAACTGAATGTCTATTCGCCAAAAAGCTTGAAAGAAATAATTGAGATACAGTTTAAAGTGGCAGATGCGCATCTGCCATATGCTATACATTTTCATGCGTTGGAAAACGAGGGTATTATTTTTGAAGATAAGAAAATTGAGGTTGAATGTTTCAAAGTAATGCATCGGATTGAATGCTGGGGCTTTCTCTTTAGAGAGAAAAAGAATAATAGAAAAATTGATCCTAAAAAAATTACGAAATACAATATCCCCTCTTCTTTCTATGAAAGCTTGCAAGAAGGGCTTGACTATATTTCCCCATCAAATGCAATAATAAAAAATGAGGATCTTACCAAACCCGGTTCCCATGCGAGTTCTTACGCATACTGCGCAGACACAGGATACTTCGAACAGATCCTTGAAAAAATAAAGGATGTAGATTTATTGTACCATGAATCTACTTACCTGCATGCCCTTGAAGAAAAAGCATGCGCCCGGTTACACTCCACTTCAAAACAAGCTGCCACTATTGCAAAAAAAGCCAATGCAAAAAAATTGCTTCTCGGGCACTTTTCATCGATGTACGATCATCTTGACGAGTTCAGAACCGAGGCCTGCGAGATTTTTGAGAATACAGAGTGTGCTATTGAAGGGGTTTGCTATTTGGCATAAATGTTACTGTAGCTGTTAATCGTTTGGCGTCAAAAATTGCTTTTTCAAAATTACCCATTCGTAAAATTGAGGAAAATGATCTCTCCAGGCTGCTCATTATGTTGGGCTTCCGGATCGATTACTTCTTTGATCTTTGACCTTGAATATTGCCTGATTTCATTTGTAATACGCGCCATATTTGGCAACATCGAGTTACCCTCTTTGCCCCCTGCATAAAAGAAAATACGCGAACTCATAGCTGCGGCATGAGTGCGCACCATATTATCAATGCCAGGCGCCGTCCAGAAGGCAGGCGAAAAAACCCCTGCTCCTCCAAAAACCTTCGGGTATTTTAAAATGGCGTAAAACGATATAAGTCCTCCCATTGAACTTCCCGCTATGAAGGTATTTTGCTTATTTTTTAATGTACGATAGTTGCGATCTATGTAAGGCTTTAAATTTTTAACCAGGAAATCAACATATTTATCTCCCTCACCCTCTCCGAATTGCTGGAAAGTATATGGATTGTACTCAACCATTCTCTTCACCTGGCCATTATCTATTCCAACAATAATAGCGGCCTTTTTACCCATGGAGTAAATGGAATCAAGATATTCGTCGATGCCCCATTCTCCTGCAAATGAAGTCGCCTCGTCAAAAAGATTTTGACCATCATGCATATAAATAACAGGGTACTTTTCTTTTGATGACTCATAGCCGGGAGGCAAATAAAGCCAGATGCGCCTGCTGCGATGCAATTGTGGCATATAAAAAGCAGTGTCAATTATACTCACATTCGGAGAAGCTGTATGCTTTTTTTCCGGGAAAACTTCTTGAGTAAAATCATCTGCCCAGCCTTCTATTTCAACTTCGACGGAAGTATCTCCGTTTACAACCAGGCGTCGGTTAAGCAGGTTTTTACCTTCAGCATTTGTCTCAACTTCTGACCAGGAACCGCGGGTAAACTTGTACTCATAATTGCCAGCTTGTAGCAGGAGAGCAATTACAGCGGATCCGTCACCGCCCGTGCGGAATGAATATTGCTCATTGCCAGGATCCCATCCATTAAAATTTCCTATTATAAAAAAGTTGTCGGAAGTATGAGAGGCGGTAATATTCTTTAAAGAAAAAGTTACAGAAAACTGAGCATTTGTGATATTTATCATAGAAAGAAAAAGGCAACATAAAATTTGCTTGCGACAGGCCGCCATTAAAGAACATTTTACTTAAAATAATTTTGCAACAGCCGCCTTAATTTTTTCATGAAAATGAGAACTAAGCTTTACCAATGGGAGGCGTAGTGAATTTTCTATCATTCCTAATTCTGACAAGTATGCTTTAACACCGGCCGGATTATTTTCAATTGTGAGCAACTCATTTGCTTCAAATAATTTATAATGCAATGCTTGCGCTGCGCTAAAGTTTCCTTCGAGGGCATAATTTACCATTGCGGAAAAATCCTTAGGGCAATAATTTGCCGCAACACTTATTACTCCATCCATTCCACACGCAATAAGAGGCAGTGTAATCTGGTCATCGCCGCTCACAACCATGAAATCCTTTGGCCTGTTTTTTAAGATGTGCATGCATTGAATTATGTTACCACTTGCCTCCTTAATCCCTCCTATATTTTCGCACTCATTTGCAAGGCGCAATGTAGTTTCTGCACTTATATTACTTGATGTTCTGGCAGGAACATTGTATAAGATAACCGGCTTGGGAGAGGCTTCCGAAAAAGTTTTATAATGCTGAAATATTCCCTCCTGTGATGGCTTGTTGTAGTATGGGCTTGCCGTTAGAACAGCAGCAGTTTCATCAAGAGGAAATGAACCAAGGCTTTTGATCATTTCCGCAGTATTGTTACCACCAATACCCACCACTACCGGCACCCTTCCCGCCGCCTCTTTTATAGTAAAATTTATTATATCAGTTTTTTCCTCTTTACTTATGGTAGAAGCTTCACCGGTTGTACCTAACGAAACAATATAATCAACCCCATCTTTGATTACATAATCAATAACCTTTTTTAATCCCTCGTAATCGACATCAAAGTTTTTTTTGAATGGCGTTATCAGCGCAACCCCGGTACCTTTTAAAAAGTTTTTTAAAGACATGTATGTTGAATTGGTTTGTTGATCTGCAAATTTTTTATTTATCGCCGCCGTGATGAACACAGTTCCGACGTATTCTATTTACTACTTTTTCAAATTGCTGAGTTGCTGATTTTATTCTTCATCCCAGAATCCCATCTTACCAAATTTTTCAATTCGTTGCTTTATTCTGTCTTCAGGTGGAATTTTTTTCAAGTCCGCAATAATGGGTTTTATATAAGCTTTTAGATTGACTGCTGCTTCATCATAATTCCAGTGCGCCCCTCCAAGCGGTTCAGGGATAATGCCATCAACCAATCCAAATTTGAACATATCTTCTGAAGTAAGGTGCAACTGTTCTGCGGCAATTTCCTTTTGCGCCCAGCTACGCCAGAGAATAGTGCTGCAATTTTCTGGAGATATTACGCTATACCAGGAGTTTTCCATCATCAATACTTTATCGCCCACCCCGATTCCCAAAGCACCTCCGCTTGCTCCTTCTCCGATTATTACACACACAACCGGGACTTTAAGGCGAATCATTTCGTAAATATTTCGTGCTATCGCTTCTCCCTGGCCGCGCTCTTCTGCTTCAAGGCCAGGGAAAGCGCCCGGCGTATCAATCAAAGTTATTATTGGCTTTTCAAATTTTTCCGCCAGCCTCATCAGCCGCAATGCTTTCCGATAACCCTCCGGGTTAGCCATTCCAAAATTACGCATCTGGCGCATCTTTGTATTGGTACCTTTTTGCTGACCAATCACCATTACGGTTTCTCCATCAAGTTGTGCAAAACCGCCTACCATAGCCTTATCATCTTTTACGTTCCTGTCTCCGTGGAGTTCAAGGAAATTAGTAAACATCTTTAATATATATTCAAGGGTATATGGCCTGTCAGGATGCCGGCTCAATTGAACTTTCTGCCAGGGCGTAAGATGTTCTGTAATTTCTTTTCTCTTTAAAAGAATGGATTCTTCCAGTTGATTAATAATCGAATCATAATCAACTTTTGAGTTTTTTGAAGCCAGTTTTTTATTCTCTTCAATCTGTTCGTATAATTCCTTTATCGGTTGTTCAAACTCAAGAAATTGCCTCATATATAATTTTTTGGGCTTAATGTTTAGGTTGTCAAAAATTAAACCTACAAAAAGAAATTATCTTTTTGGGCGATGAAGTTACGATGTCAAAATTAAAAACAAATATGCAGGTGTTTTAGCTTTAAAGTTTGGATTTAATTTCTTTTTTAGTTTCGTGTAGAAAGAATTTGATTCAGATTAATATCAAATTAAAATCCCTTGAATGTTCAGATAAATTGAAATTTAATTATCTTGCGCTCCCGAATTACAAAAGGATCGGTAGTTCAGTTGGTTAGAATGCCGCCCTGTCACGGCGGAGGTCGCGGGTTCGAGTCCCGTCCGGTCCGCAAGTAATCTTTAAAACCCGCACTAATGGCGGGTTTTAATTTTTAGTCGAATTTTTCGTCGAACTTCTTCTGGAATTTCGGGAACTTCTTACCTTAATTTACAAAGAGCAACTTAACCTTACAAAAATAAGTAAATTACTAAACTTAGTAGTATTCATAATAGTGTGTGAAATGCCCAAGTAGTTTCAATTGTTTGTTGCTGTTTATAACTTATCAGTATTTAGTTTCCTTACACTTCTAAGGTCAATTATTTGCCGCAGCCCCTGTTCGTTTTCCCCTGTAGTTGACATAATAACGGTTTTAAAATTTATGTATCTTAATTTTTCTTTCTCTTCTTTTTTTCTTTTTAAGCAATTGAAATGGCAGCTTACCAAACACTTCCTTTGGTGATATAAGAATGTCCGCTATGTTTTCCTTTTTAGCGTTCGTCTGTAAACTTTTTTCGGGGTGATTTTGAAGACTGATGTGCTGTTGCAAATCACGGTCTGAACTACCGGTGGTTTTTTCTTCAGGGCAAATCGCATTTTCTTGTATTTGCAAAGACAATTTGCTTTGTAAACCTACAGCAAACCTCGTCTGAATGAAAGACGCTGTTAGAGTCAATAAAATTAAGTTTCATGTGAGTTGCCCTAACGAATAAAGTATAGTTTTTACACTAGCCTTATTGTCCATAACATTTCCCTTGTCTTTATTACATGATAAAGAGATATATATTAACGGGAAGATCAAAAATAAATGAGCGAATTTTACTAACATAGCGGCATTTTTCGAATGTTAAACTAATCTTTTCAATAACCTAAATGAGAGTGGTGAAAAAGGCAACAAGTTATTAATATAACCTGGAAATTATTAGGATAGGACCTTTAGAAAAATGAAAGTGAATAAAATAAAGTAAGACAGTCGAATCATAGAATTGGAGAGAAATAGAAACTAAGGTACAACGGAATTGATAGGGAAATTTTCAACCGTAAGTAACTTATCACTGAAATTATCTTGCAACATTTTCGAAATTTTATTATGGTATAGTTTCCTGGTTTGTTCATTGAGAGATTTATTGTTTTTCCCCAAAACCGTAAATGTGAGATTAGAATTAGATACAGAATAACTAATTAAAGCTTTAGACTTCGAATTATTATCGTTACAAATAAGATATACAATTTTGTTTCCCATGGCTATCTGACCAACTCGGGATGTTTTCATGAATAATGCTTTTTTTGATGGTAAGAAGAAGCTGTTTTGGCTTACTGGTTTTTACCGTGAGGGACATTTCAGAAATTTGAGAAAACAAATTATAAAAATGCCGCTTCAGATTTAAAACCGACTTTGTATATCAAGTGGTAGCCAGGTTAGCGGGGAAACTGCAAAGCAACTTTCAGAAAAATATGGCAAGATTTTGCAGGACAGTCAGAGCATCGCAATCAATAGAAATGATGCATCAATTACAAATTCAAAACAGTCAGAACTTGCAATTCCCATCAATAAAATATCCTCTTTATAAAGTGGAGAATTTGTGGGAATGGTAGCAGATAATCCCGCTCAAAAGATTGAGCTCAAAGCTTTTTGTGCTGAAGTCATCAATGATCATAAAGCATTGACTGCAGAACACGATAGTTATAAAGACTTACCTCAGTTCTCGAACGTGTCGCCGAACTATGTCGCAAAGAGTTTTCAGAAAGTGAAAGATTATGTACGCGGAATTGTGCGGGCAGAGATTGAAAGAATAATGGATACTCCAGGATTGATGGAGATGATAATAAAGAAGGGATAAAGAAAAACTGCTGCTTCTTTTATCTGGCAGGCAATGATTATTTATATATTCAAGGTTTATCCATCCTCCTTTAGAACCTTTCATTATGATCGCGAGTGGCAAAATGGAAGTCTCAGCGATTACGTTTTTGAGTGCGCCTCGATGTAAGAAAATTTTCCAACTGCCCCTGCTTCTTTGACTCAACAGAAAAGCTCATGAGTGCCCGGATAGGTGGAAATGCAGACCGCATCGAGACGGGTAGCTTTTATGGCATCATTCAAGTCATCGAGTAATGCGTAGATATTACAGAGTCTCGTATTTAATATTTGTTATGATTCTCCGTTTGAAACAAGTCCACAAGTCTCGGATTCATCAATGGTTTGCTATGCAATAGCGTGTAAAGATTTCATATTTACGCAGAACTCCATGATCAGACGTAATTTCTTTTTTTGATTTTCCATAAACGCAAAATTTTAGGATTAGCCAGCGATGAATTTAAATAGCATTATAAAACTCAAATTTTTCTGTTGCAATTATTATCAAGGATAGAAAAGTTTAATAATTGAATAATTTACTTTTAACTTTTCTCCTTTCAGGAATTTACTTTTGATTAAGCCAGAAATATTTTGAAGCGACGTTAAAAAAATACATGCTTGAAAATGATGACGTTGATTCAGAAAAATATTGCCTCTAAAATTATTGCTGTTTGCGACGAGGTAATGAAAAATTAAAATGAATCACCAAAACATGAAACGTTATTTTCTATTTATCCATATACTGCTTCTGATACAGAATTGTGCCGGTGGTCCCAGGCATTATCAATTCCAACGGTTAGAATATTTTGCAACAGTTGAAAAATATGATGTGACAGTTCATACTATCTACCCGGTTCATGGTCTCTGGAGTTATGAAAAGAAAAACAACTTCCCATTATTGAATCTGCATGCTAACATGATTGATTACTCTCTTAAAAAACAACAGGAATTCTTTACTATATGTTCGCTTTGTCTGCCTGAACCGATAGAATTTAAAACGCCTGATTCTGAAAATGAAATTATCATTAAAAAAACAATTGATTTTGAAATTTCAGGAGATGGAATTGATGAGAACTGGCAAAACGCAAACTGGATAAATATTCCAAAACGTACTTCATCTGTTCAGAACTATTTTACTAAAGCCAAGTTGCTTTATTCTGAAACCGGCATATATGTATTGTTCTTTTGCGAAGACAAAAAATTGACAGCGACAATGCAAAGCGATTTTCTTGATCTGTGGAATGAAGATGTTGTTGAAATATTTTTACAACCCGATGAACACAAACCGGCATACCTGGAGTACGAAATCTCTCCCCTGGGTTATGAATTACCCATTATCATTTACAATGAAAAAGGTAAATTAAACAGTTGGCAACCCTTTCATTATGATCCGGACCGCAAAACACGCCACGCCACTGCTGCACAAGGCGGAGAAAAAAAAAGCAACTCACTGGTTAAAAGTTGGTCGGCTGAAATATATATTCCTTATATACTTATGAAACCGGTGCTGGATAAACTTCCATCGTCCGGCACCCATTGGAAAGGCAATTTTTTCCGTGTTGATTATGACAATGAAAAAATCCATTGGTCGTGGCAGCTTACCAGTGGCAATTTTCATGAATATGATAAATTCGGGAGTTTTAAATTTGAATAAGAAAGAAAGGAATATCGTTAAGGGTACCCGTCAAATTAATTATTGAAAGCCGTTAAATTTTTTTATCCCTCGCTATAACACTAATAACCGTACAAAGAGCACCGTCTATCTATGCTAAAAAATTCATTTAATGTTTATCAATCGTATTAAATAAAGAACGAAATGGAAAAACTTGGAATTATTGGTTGCGGAACTATGGGGCATTCTATTGCCCTGGCAGCGGCGTGTGCAGGCATACCGGTTAAACTTCACGGAATAAATATTCAGGAAACTCAAAGGGCGCAATTGGCGATCATGGGTGGGCTAATAATGCTTTCCGAAAATGGATTATTGGACGTTAATTCAATTGAACTGGTAGAAGACAGGATCAGCGTTACCCATTCAATTGATGAGATAGCCGCAATTTCAACTTTTGTCATAGAGGCCATTCCCGAAAATATTGATATGAAAAGGGATCTGTTTAGTTATCTTGATAAAGTGTGCGTACCAGAAGTTATATTGGCCACTAACACTTCGGGACTAAGTCCTTCCATGATTGCTTCAGGTACATCAAATCCACAAAGGATCGTTGCAACTCACTTCTGGAACCCTGCACACCTGGTTCCGTTAGTGGAAGTCATCCGGGGAGAAAAGACAAACGATGAAACAGTAAAACGAGCCTTTGACCTGTTGAAATATATGAAGAAGAAGCCCATTGAAGTGAAAAAAGAAGTTCCTGGTTTTGTGGGAAATCGACTCCAGTTTGCACTTTTCAGAGAAGCTCAATACATTTTGGAACAGGGTATTGCTTCGAAAGAAGATATTGACGCAGCAGTAATTTATGGAATAGGACGAAGGCTTCCGGTGACAGGGCCGCTCCTTTCAGCCGACATGGGTGGTCTCGATATTTTTTCGGTGATAGCCGATTATTTGTTTAATGATCTTAGTAACGCCAATTGCTCTTTGCCTGCCTTGAAAAAATTGGTTGAGGATAAAAAATTTGGGGCGAAAACCGGGGAAGGGTATTACCAATGGAGTCCTTCATTTCTCGAAGAGATGAATCAAAAAAGAGAAAAAGAGCTGATACGTTTTTTGAAAACTGATACTATATAATTCCGGTTAAGTAATACAGAGCTATAATTAAAAAAACGGCAACCGTCTTAATAATAGTCATCGCGAAAATATCAATATACGATTGACGATGTGTTAACCCGGTTATGGCAAGCAGTGTAATTACAGCGCCGTTATGAGGAAGTGTATCCATTCCGCCGCTTGCCATTGATGCAACTCTATGCAGCACTTCCAGGGTTATACCTGATTTTGCAGCCGCGGTAATATATTTCTCACTCATAGATGCCAGGGCTATACTCATTCCCCCCGAAGCGGATCCTGTTATTCCGGACAAAGAAGTTATAGTCACCGCTTCGTTAACAAGGGGGTCTTTGATGGCAGAGGATAATCCTATATTCAGAGCTTTAAAGCCGGGAAGTGCAGCTATGATCGCTCCAAAACCATACTCAGACGCGGTATTTAAAGTAGCCAGTAACGCGCCGCCAATAGCAGAATTGATACGTGCGTTAAAATTTGTTTTCACCCTTTTAAATGCAAAAATTAAAACTGCCGCTATACCTAAAAGCAATGCGCCTTCAACGGCCCATATAGCCGCCAGCTTCTGAATTTCAATTGGAGATACACCACTGATACCAATAGACGAAAAATCAAAATTCACTCCATAATTACGGATAATTATTTCACTGAATATTTTATTGCAAATGCCTACTATTAATAATGGCAAAATCGCCTGAAATGAATTAGGAAGATTACTGGAAGTCATTTCTTCAAGCTCGTTAATATGTCCTGTCCCGTAACCTTCACCCGCATTCTCAGCCCTGCGCCTGCGCCAATTTAAATAAATCATGCCTGTACTAAAAATAAATATCCCCCCAATTAAGCCCAACCAGGGCGCCGCCCACGTAGTAGTATTAAAAAATGTGGTGGGAATGATATTCTGAATCTGGGGAGACCCCGGCAAGGCATCCATGGTAAAGGTGAAAGCACCTAAGGCAATAGTCCCGGGAATAAGTCGTTTGGGAATGTTTGCCTTCCTGAAAAGCTCCGACGCGAAAGGATATAACGCAAAAGCTACCACGAAAAGAGAAACACCACCATAAGTTAACAATGCTCCCACCAAAACGATTGCAAGCATTGACCTACGTTCCCCAATAACTTTAATGATAACGTGAGCAATTGATTTGGCATAACCTGACAATTCAATCACTTTCCCGAAAATTGCACCCAGTAAAAAAACAGGGAAATACAGTTCTATAAAACCGGCCATCTTCTTCATGAATATGCCGGAGAAAAACGCAGGAACCCATGCCGGATTTATTAAAAGCACCGCAAGCAAGGCCGTTAAAGGAGCAAACAATATTACGCTGAAACCTTTGTAGGCTGCATACATTAATAACAAAAGCGGTATTATAACAAAGATTATTTCCACAATTTTTTGCTTAAGCTCAGTAAAGTAATCAAATGTGCACCCGAATAATAACAACCTCGCCAAATGCTTATCCCTTCCGTGCTATAGAGCCTGCATTATTATTTTTGGAATGAGGAATTAGCGTTAATGTACTCAGCTTTTTTTGGCATCTCTTTTTCTTCTTAGATGACACTAATCTTGCTGATCTTAATAAAGTCAGCGGTTAAGTAATCCAATGCCCTTAACAAGAATATCAAAAACATTTTCCTGCGGAACTCCAGGCTGACCATACCAAAAAAAGGAATCGTAGCCCTCGTAATGACGTTTAACGATATGCCATTTATTGGGTAAATAACTCGCTACATCATTGCAATAGCCAGCCACTGAAACAATTTTGCCTGGCCATATATTCCTTATCGCCGGTCCATATTCTGTAACAACTTCCCGTGACAAGCCAACAAACTTCCAGTCTCCGATATTAATGGTTTGCACATACTCAGGCACTTTAGCCGGCAATGTCCCGGCTTGAAGTTTTCCGAGCATTATATCTCCCCACTTAACATTTCTTCGTGCATAGATATCTGCCTTTTTCTGCGGGTTTTCAATTTTCAATTGCTTTATAAAATTGACACTCCAGGCTTCTGCGGATATATTTGGATTATTAACCGGAATCCCGTTGCTGTCTAATTTTGCCGGCAGCATGGGTTGCATGGGTATTTCCAGCGAATCAAAAGAGTAAGAAATGTCTCCCGTGATTTTAATCATTTTTCCATTCATCACTTTAAGTACATCGTCCGCCAACTGCCTTCCTGTTTCCGTATGGTCTAAGGATTTTGGGTTAATATCTCCCGCACATCCCTGGATAAAAACGGCATTTGTGCCTGTTTTTTCCCGAATAATATCCCTGGTTATACCTGGAAAATTAGGACTTATAGTATACCCCTGTTTCCCTTCGTTATCAAATACCGGATGGCAACCCGTTAAAAATAACACGCCTGCCATTTTACCTTCGTTGTTTTTCGCTTCCAGCACATCGAGTGTTTTGTCATGAGGAAATTCCTGGTCGTCAGAGCTGCGGTTCATTCCTATATTTGTTGTTCCTCTTCCAAAATACAAATCAGCAGGAGACATATTATCCAGAGCATCTTCAATAGCCTTTACCATTGCTTTTTTGAGTACACTTTCCAGGTAAATGCTATCGGGGTGTTCTAAATAATCGGCCCATACATTGTATGCCTGCGCCGATGGGCAAAAATGTGTGTGTGAGGCATTGATTAAAATAGCCGATTTGGGGATGTTTCGTTCTTTATGAATAATATCTTTTACTTCATCGGTGAGTGAATAATCAAATCCGGTAAGGTCAACCCCAAGTAACACAACCGTTTTGTTTTTGCCTTTTATGGCAAAGGCTGTGGCTGACAGATTACCGTCTGTTCTATGGCGGCCAATATATACTTTACCCTCATCAGATAGCGCATAAAGACGGCTATTCAATACTGCAATTTGTTTTACCCTGATATTAAAAGTAATGCCATTATACCGGCCAATCTCGTTCCATGCAGGTTTATCCTTGTAGGGCTGCACTTGCCATAAAGTATCTTTTGTATTGATCGCGAAAAGCCTTTTATCATAACTTGTCATACTTCTAACATCCTCGGCCCGGCCAATATTCAGCCAATGCTTTTTATGCTGTGAAAGATTCAATTTCATTAATTCATTGCCACCGGTTGCATACAGGTTTCCATCTAATGCCGCGAGCGATTTAATATTGGCGGACCGTACAATTCTTTTCCATTTCGAATTTTGCAGAACGGCTTTTCTCTCTAAAATTTCTCCATTGTCAGTCAGCGCATAGAGTTTCCCATTCATCGCTGCAAGTGCTTTTATACCATCTGCAGTGCCTATCTTTTTCCATGAAATATTTTCTTCTGACAGCGTTCCCGACCAAAGAATATGATTGCTATCCACTGCAAAGAATTCTCCATCCAAACCAGTGAGGGCAACAATATTCTGCAGAGTACTATCGCGTAAAATCCACTCTATACTAAAACGCCCTTCCTCAGGATATCCGTAGCCGGATAAGGCAATAGAAACCACAGTGCTGTCCGGCTCGGTGCTCACAGAGGAAGTACCTACACTGTATTGCCCATGACTTTTTAAAGTTGAAAAAGAAAAAAGGAAAATTATCAGGGGTAACAAAATTTTATTTTTCATCATTGATGTACTGGTTTTAATTTTTATAACTGCCAATTTTTTTGCAATCATTAGTCTATCCGTTAAACTTAAATGCTTCGATACCTTTAAAACCACAGTCTTTTATTACAAATAAAGCCCCTGCCAATTGCTGTTCTTTTAAATCGTATTCTGAGAGACCGGTTTTTGCAGAGGTAATGTATAAATCGTCCATTGAACCGCCTCCAAAAACGCATGAAGAGACCTGAGAAACAGGTAACAGAATTTGATAAAGCTTTTTACCGGACGATGGATTGTACCTTGCCACTTTCCAACCATTCCATAATGCTATCCATAGCATTCCTTCTGAATCTATAGTCATACCATCAGGATATCCTTCCTCTGCCGGAATGCTAACTACAACACTTCTATTACTGATATTGCCGCTCGCCATGTCATAATCGTAAGCCACTACTTTTCCAGTGGGCGTGTCTATATAGTACAAAGTTTTATTGTCGAGGCTCCATGCCAGGCCATTAGAACAAGTAACCCCGGTTATTTTGGTCTGTACGGTAAAATCCTTTTCAAGTACGTACAGCGAGCCCGCATGCTGTACATTTGAAATTGACATTGTACCCGCCCAGAAACGACCTGCAGCATCACATTTACCATCATTAAACCGGTTACCTGGCAAATCGTTTTCCACATCTGATACAAATGCGAAAGACCTTTCAGTAAGATCTATTGTTGCAAATCCATTCTCAAGAGCAGCCACCAATCCGCTTGATTTCCTTAAGGCAATGGCTCCTATCATTTTCCCTAATTCAAATGTTATGTGTTCATTATTATGAGGATAAAAAAAATGAATTTCACCGTTAAGTATATCTACCCAAAATATTCTTTGCCCGCTATCATCCCACACAGGGCCCTCTGCTAACAAACAACGATGATCGGTTACGACTTCCCAGTTACTTTTACCAGCCATTATTTAAATATGTTATTGCACTGTATAACCTCCATCTATAACCACTGCCTGCCCCGTTATTCCCGATGTTTTTTCGCCGCACAAGAACAACACGTAGTTGGCTATTTCATCTACTTGTAATAACCTTTTTTGGGGAACCAATGGATATATAACTTCATCCAACACTTTGTCAATTGAAATATTTCTTGTTTTTGCTAAAGCCGATAATTGATTTTGGACAAGGTCTGTATCAACATAACCGGGACAAAGTGCATTAGCAGTAATGTTGAATTCCGCACCTTCAAGGGCGGTTACTTTCGTAAGCCCGATAACGCCATGCTTGGCACTATTATAAGCTGCCTTACCGGCAAAACCAACAAGGCCATTGATTGAAGCCATATTGATTATTCTGCCAAACTTTTGTTTTTTCATTATTGGAAATACATGTTTGGTTGTAAGAAAAGGAGCGACAAGCATTACCTTAATTAACAGATCGAACTTATCCGTTGGAAATTCTTCTATTGGTGACACATATTGGAGGCCTGCATTATTAATAAGGATATCTATGCGGCCAAATTTTTTATATGTTTCATCAATTGCGGCCTTTATCTGACTTTCGTTCGTTACATCCACTTCAATACCCAACACTTTTAAATTGTCCCTGAGGAGAGCAGATTCAGCATTCTTAAGCCCTTCAGTACCTAAATCACTGATTACTACCATTGCCTCCTCCCTTGCAAATTGTTTTGCAATTTCCATCCCAATGCCACCTGCCGCGCCAGTAACAAAAACAACTTTATTTTTCATTTTGAACAACTCATTTTTCTGCCTCTGATTGATTGTCTACAGATATTTTTCTGGCCAGTTCTATCGCTGTTTCGGTCAGCAATTCCAGGGAACCTACTGCAAATGGAGATTGCCAGACCTGGTAGATATCTTCATTGTACAACTCGCCTGGAGCCAGGTAACCGACTCCGCCATTCACGAGATTCATAACCGCGACTGCTCCTGGAGATAAATGTTGACGTAACTGTTCCTGGAATTCAGAATAGGCTTCGTTGGGCTGTCCAACCAGGAAAGAATCTCCCACCTGCCAAATCCAAAGCGGCACCCTGGCTATTTCGCCATCGCCAACAGCTTTTCGCACAGCAAGCTTGCGCAAGAATCTTTCTTTCATTACACGATCTTCAGAACTGCCATATTGTTTTTCAATTTCTTCTAATGAGGGCAGTGGTCTTAAACTAAACGGCACCTCGATCAATGTAGCAGAAAGTTGGGCGGAAGGGCGGAACGTGTTTCTCTCCCAAACACCCAAAGCGGCTCCAGATTCTACTATGCCACGAAAAACAAGCTCCGTTTTCGGGGGCAGCATACCTTCAAGGGTTGACAATACTGCATAGCCTAACTGGCGTCCATTTTTTTCAGCGATTGTTATATCTCCTACGTATTGTTCGGCAGGCGCCAGTTCTCCGGAAGCTCCCTGTAAAAAAAGGCAGGGGGCGTTTGTACTTGATTCAACCAGGCCACGCATTGCACCGATATAATCAGGTGAGATTAGGCGATTATCCCAGGCTAAGGTTGTAGGATGACATGCGTAATTAACTATAGTTCCGATTATATTATTTTTTTCATCGGTTACCCGGCCAACCAAAAGAGTGTCATCCGCATGTTTGCCAGGATTAAAACCGACTACAAACCGATTATTTTTAACATCACGTAAATCACGATTAGTGGCCAAATTGCAGTTACCATAATGCCAGGTGAGTACTGCGGGACCTGCCGACTCTATCGCGTTTTGAACAGCAAGGACACTTTGTTCCCGTAGATGTAAAAGATAATTGTCCAGTAGTTCTTTTCCTGTATCAGGAGTATCATCCCGCGAAAGCACGGGCCCTGAGTGGGTATGTGAACAACAAAACATCAACTGTTCCGGTCCAATTTCCAACCATTGTAACAAACTGCTCCTTAATACCCAATCGTTCGAATTTTTCCACCATCCGAGGTCCGCTGAAATTAGCACTAATGGCTTTTCATTTTTGGAAGACTGAAAAGTGATGCAGGTAAGAGTTAGTGGCTGATGAATTCCTTCGGCAAAATCATGTAAAGCTGCTCCCCAGTTTCGGGAATAGATATGAAGTGGAGGTGTGATATCCACCTGGGCCACTCCGATTAATCCAGTAAACGCGCTTTGTCTTATAGTACTTAAAGTATGAACATCCATAAATAATATTTAGTGTGGTTACGTAAGGAGTGATAATCCTCCATCCATAAGAACAGTGCTCCCAGTCATGTGTTTATTTAAGGGATGACACAAGGATATCACCTGGTGCGCAACTTCCACGGCACTGATCAGTTCCTTTACTGGTACTTTCAGCCGGGCATTCTCTTTCATAACCGGATCCTTTTCAAAAGATCTGCCACTGAGACCAGCATCTACATATCCCGGTGCAATTTCGTTTACGAGAATATGGTGCGAAGCGAGTTCAAGAGCCATACATTTGCAAAGCATCCTGAGACCTGCTTTGGATACACAGTAGGCTGGAATCGTTGGATGAACCGAGTGCGCCGCCCAACTCCCTATAAATACAACCCTTCCTGGCAGACCCTTGGCAACAAGACGTGCTGTAGCACTTTGAGTTAAATGGAAAGCCCCATCCAGGTTTATTCGGAGTTCGTGGCTCCATTGAGCAGGTGTAATTGCACTCACGCTGGAAAAAGTGACGATAGCCGCATTGGCAATTATAATCCCGGGAGTTCCAAAAATATTTTCAACTTTGGCCACCCAGTTTTTTACAGCTTCGGCATCCTCAACGTTAACCTGGTCATACATTGACTGCTTGCCGTAAGCATCCAGCTCTTTTAAAAAACCATCTGCAAGATGGGATGAATGCAGATCGCACAGCGCAACGTTCGCTCCATTCTTAGCGAATTCCAGGACAATCGCTCTACCGATATCCCCCAGGCCCCCGCTGATGATAAGCGTTTCATCCATGAAAAGTTGTTCCATCGTTTTATTGTTTCTATTTACCAATCACCCACGCTTCCGTCTCTGTAAAAAGTCCGGCGCAGCACCTCCTGTTGAAACGGATGCTTCTTCACTTCGGCTTCGTTTATTTCAATGCCCAATCCCGGGCGTAGGTTGGGCTTTACAATGCGCCCCTTCTTTTCCACGGTAAATCCTTCCGAAACTACATCCTCACGCCAGGGAACATCATTATGTACATTTTCACAAATAATATAAGAAGGAGTAGCAAATCCAAACTCGATCGACGCCGCAGTACTCACCGGCCCCTGCGGATTATGCGGAGCCATGGCAACGCGGTAGGTTTCTGCCAAAGCCGCAATACGACGGCCTTCACTCAATCCTCCACAATGTGTCAGATCAGGTTGTACCACACTTACTGCCTTTTTCTTAAGTAACTCATGAAACGCATGAATGCCCACCAGTCGTTCGCCTGATGCTATAGGCGTTTTTACCGCACGTTGAATCAAAGCTATATCATCTGGACATTCCGGCCAGCAAGGTTCCTCAAAAAAATAAAGACCGTAAGGCTCGAGTGCCTTGGCGAATTGCAGGCCCATTCGTGGACTTGGTCTTGCGTGGCAGTCCACCATTATATCTATGTCATCACCGACTGCTTCCCGCATTGCTTTTACGCATGCCTCAGCGTAATAAATTGGTCTTAGTCCATCCAATGGCATTGTTTCAGGGACTGCCATGGACTTAAAAGCAGTGAACCCATCGGCCACAGCACTTTGCGACAATTCAGCGAACCTCTTAGCATCGTCGGGCTTTGTTTGGTAAAAATCTTCCATTTTACCTCCTCCCAAGTGAGAATATAAGCGAATATAATCACGAACCCGCCCTCCCAAAAGTTTATAACAGGGGACATTGTGAATTTTCCCTGCGATATCCCAAAGCGCAATATCAATACCGGATATAGCCGTACCCCTGATAATATTGTTTCCATGCCAGAAATGCTGCCGGTACATCATTTGCCAAAGGTGTTCTATGCGGGTTGGGTCTTCACCAATTAAGAGTTGAGAAATGTCCTCCAGGGCGCCTACCACCGAGCGTGTGTGCCATTCAAGTGTAGCTTCTCCCCATCCCCACAGCCCCGGTTGATCAGTCATCACTTTCACAAAAATCCAATTGCGCATTTTCGCATGGCAAACCAACGCTTCAATGGAAGTTATTTTCATATTTATAATTTATAATTCAAGACTTAAGAACTTTAGACATGCTTCTGCCGGTGTGTGCTATGACGCAACTACTTTTTTTTCAATTAAAGAATGAACAACATCTTTGGTTTTTTCGATTGTTTCCTCAATGTCCTTAACAGTGTGAGCAAAGGATATACTACCTTGTTTTACCGGTAGCGGAAAGTTATAAACACCATTTTCGATCAATGCCCGTCGATAAGCTTTGTCAAAAGCAAAATCATGCTGTTCAGCGATATCATGAAAATCAACCGGTGGATGCTCCATGAAATAGACGCAAAAGGCAGAGCCCTGCCGGGCAACATGAATTGGCCGGTTGTATCTTTCAAAAATTTCTTTCAGGCCGCGTTCAAGTAGTTCTCCTAAATGCTCTAAATGCTGATATACACCAAAAGTTTTTGAAGAAAGTTTTTGCAGTGTTGCAATACCTGCCGCAGTGATCAATGGGTGAGCATTGAATGTACCTGCAATTAAAACGCGTTTTGCTTTTTCAGGATGAATGAAATAGTCCATATAAAGCTTTTTACCACCAATTACACCCATGGGGTATCCATTCGCTACTGCCTTACCAAAAGTAGACAAATCAGGAGTTACACCGCAAATGCTTTGGTAGCCGCCCAGGGCATGCCGGAAGCCCGTTTTGACTTCATCAAAAATGAGAAGAAATCCATGTTCATCTGCCAATTCTCTCAGTCCCTCCAAATACCCTGGCCGCGGCTTAACAACACCAATATTCTGCAAAACCGGCTCAAGAATGATACAGGCGATTGGATATTTTTTGATAATGTAGTAAACAGAATCCAGGTCGTTAAAATTGATCACATGAACCAATGACTTGCTATCTTCCGGAATGCCAGAAGATAGGCCATCAAAAGGGTATTCACCTGGGCTAACCCTGGGACCAATCTCGTTCAGCGTACTTATGACATTACAGGCGACATCATTGTGCCACCCATTATATCCACCTTGTATTTTTATGATGTGATTGTGATCAGTTGCAGCCCTCGCTATCCGGATCGCATGATAGGTTGCTTCTGAACCCGTGGTCGTAATCTCGATTTTATCAACAGTCGGAACACAGCGACAAAACAATTCGGCAAACTCGCCTTCAGTGTCTACAGGTCCGGCGCTCATCAATACGGAATGATTTGCCATAGAATCCATGACGGCCTGGTTAACATCCGGGTCATTATGGCCTAAAAAAGTTGCAGAAAAACCAGCCTGGTAGTCTATGTATTCGTTTCCATCGATGTCCCAAACCCGGCTACCAATACCCCTGGTAAAACATATATTTGGATCGGACTTGCGATTGAGTGATACAACTCCTCCGGGAATCCAAGTTTCATTTTTTGCTACCAGTTCAGACGATCTTGCCCATTTCATAAAGTTGCTTTTAAAAAATAAAAACTATTATAGTACGTTTCAGTTGTGTTTAGGTTGGTCTTACCAGCAGGCGCTCTATCTCCTCAAGTGATTTCCCTTTCGTTTCAGGTATCCTGAAATAAACAAATAAGAAAAAGACAAAGAAAAGTGGTACATAAATTCCAAAACTCATTGACATACCGAAGTTTTCTCTCAAAACAGGAAAGGATGCAGTTATGAGAAAGTTTGCGACCCATAGTGATAACGTGGCCAGCGACATCGCAGTTCCCCTGATATGATTCGGAAAAATCTCAGACAGCACAACCCACGAAACAGCACCGACCGTTGCTGCATAAACAGCGAGATAACCCAATGAAAATATCAATATCCAAAATCCGGAAATGTGGAAATGAAATGCAAGAGACAAAGCCAAAGTAAAAAATAAAAGCAGGGAAATACCCCAAAGCAATAATGTTCTCCTTCCAACTTTATCAACAGTGGCGATGGCAACTATTGTAAAAAGAAAAAGAACAATTCCTATAGCAATGGATTGAAAAAAAGCTGAGCTCTGAGCCATACCTGCTGCTTTAAATATTTCAGGGGCGTAGGCAACAAGCGGTCCTCCCAATTGGGAAAACATGGCGATTCCAATTCCCGCGATCACAATATGCAAAACATTTTTTTTGAACAGGTTGCCAATACTTTCTTTCAACGGATGAGAAGAGTTCGATTGAATGGCACTGAATTCGTCGTTAGCAAAGCGGCTGCCTCCTATTCGTTCCATCACCTGCCGTGCCTCGCTATCCCGGCCTTTCATAATGAGCCAGCGTGGGCTTTCCAGGACGAACAAAAGCCCGGTGAAAAATAAAATCGCCGGAATTGATTGAGACGAAAACATCCATCTCCAGTTGTTAATTCCCGAGTGTAAAAGAAGATAATTTGAAACGTAAGCGAGTAAAACCCCGAACGTGATGGCTAACTGATAGTATGCAACGAGACGGCCACGAAAAATTGCCGGAGACATCTCGGCAATATAGATAGGACATACAACGGTAGCAAAACCGACCGCAATCCCACTGAAAATTCTGAAAATTATGAACACTAAAAAAGATCCTGCCCATCCGGTTCCTACCCCCGTAATCGCAAATAGAGTGGCCGATATAATGAGAAGTTTTTTTCTCCCAATCATATCACTTAATTTTCCAGCAATCAACGCACCCGCCGCCGCTCCCACGCTGATACATCCAACTGCCCAGCCTACACTTAGCTGATCCAACTGGAAATGCTTAGAAAAAAAATCGATCGCGCCGGAGACGTTTGCAAGATCATAGCCGAACAGTAAACCTCCAAGAGAGGCGACGAGACTTATGAAAAATATATATTTGCGATTGTATTCGAATTCGTCTGCAACAGTAACAGCCCTCAACTTATTTTCTATGACTAACGGCATTATTTTGCTGTTGTTTCTTGCTTCAGGATAAGAAAATCTACACCTTCTTTCAAACCATCTGCTTCTGCCAAAAGAAGTGAGTCATCGGGCACCGTTTTCAGAGGTACCAGGCAGGAAGTAGATTTTTCATTGTAAGGAATATTTTGCTGCCGGTTGTATGCTGAGATAAGCGACCATCGCGAATTATCTGACAAGTTAGCTTCCGAACGATGGAGGATATTGCTGTGAAAGAACAACGTATCTCCTGGATTTAATTCTACATAAATCAACTCCATTGTTTTCAACGCGAGATCAACATATCTCTGGGAAGCTCCTGTCTGTTCTCCTACCAAGCCATGTTCCACTCGTCCAAGTTTATGTGAACCTTTGATTACCTGCAAACAGCCATTTTCCTTTGTAGCCTGCGTAATGGCGACCATAACGGAAATCATCTGATCAGGAAACAGGAATTCATTTTTATACCAATATCCATAGTCCTGGTGCCATTCCCAGGCTCCGCCCTGTTTCGGTTCTTTCTGCATTAATTTAGAATGATAGTGGCAAACCGGAGAACTGCCGTCCATCAGTTTATTCGCAGCATTGACCATTCTTTCACTCTTCGTCAACAAGCCATAAACATCGTTACCCGGGGTAAACCATAGTGCCAGCTTTGTTTTTTTACCTTCCCTGTCATTTAGGTCAATCGAGTTCTTTTTCATCGTCTCATCTTCGATGGAGACGCTATAGAGCCTGGCGACTTCCTCATCATTAAAAAATTGTGGGATGACAAGAAATCCGTCATTCTGATAGGAATCAATTTGTTCTTCGGTCAAGTTATACTTCATGTTCATAAAATGTTTTGACTAGCAAACGGTTAATTACTATTTGAATTTTCTATGTCAATAATGATCTTCTAACCCATCAACCATCGCTGCGAAGGACCATTTGTTCATTGACGAATTTATCATTAGCAACACTATTCTTGAATATAGTGCTAAGCACCGAAAAGTTTACAAATAGATCATCGTTTGAAATATAAATCTTTAAACTTGCATGGATATTTTTTAAACCCTTTCATAAATAGATTAAATGTCTTTTCTCATTACTTAATAACCTGGATTTTGCTTTAAAGTAGGGCCATCCGCCGTCGTGCTTATATCAATCTGGCTTTGCGGAATTGGCTGTATTTCGTTGATACCTTTTTTAAACATTTGCCCTGCCAAAAATTGCTCACGGCCTTCAAAAAGAAATCCGGGAACATGGTTTACCTCATGATCCAAGCTGGCATTGATCACATCAGCCATATACCCTGATGCTGGTTCGCCAGCTTTATGATCCCAACGCTGAAGAGTAAAGAATCGACGATTCTCCATCGCTGTTTCAATTAGCGTCTCAAAACGAACAGCATCCCTGGCGAACGTTTGTCCTTTTGCTGCAAACTCCCCATTATACAGTCCCACCTTATAGTTCGCCGCTGGCGTATTCGTAGAGCCTTTTAAAGGATCATTGTCATCAATGTATGTGTGTACAAATCCTGCAGGATTTGCCGCCCGGGCTCTTATCAAATTTACATACTCCTCTGCTTTCGGAAGGCTTCCGATCTCCACTTCTACTTCAGCTGCCCATAACAATACATCAGCAAAGCGTATTAAAGTTTCATTAATGGCTTTGCTATAACCTTCGCTAGCATCCGGCTGGCTTTGAGGTGCCACAGATTTAATCATGATGTAGGGCCCACTCACTAACTGGGATGGGATCCAATTGTTCCCCGGATTAATCCCCCAATCCAGGAAGGGAATTCCTCTTCGGCCCATTACCCAGTCTAACCTGGGATCCAATGTACCCGTTTCTGGCGTAAAGGGTTCGCTAGAGAGGATACCCTGATCAGATTTAATATTGTTGTCATTAAAAGTATATATCAGCGGAAGCCCGGTAACCTCATCTGTTTTATAAGAGTTGGCTAACGTTTGCGATGGTTGAAGCCATCCATAAGTGGGAACCGGTCCACCATAAGGCCCGGTGTAGGCTAATCCATTTTTTACATTTCCGTTGTCTCCTCCCGATCCATCATTTACTGAACATTGAATCGCAAAAACAGATTCTTCACTATTCTTCATGGCTGGATTGTAGGTGTCAAAATACTTTGGCGTCAATCCATATTTTTTTCCGTCAGAAGTTTTGCCGCTCGCGATAATATCATCCAGCAAAGTTTTCGCTTCAGGAAATTTGTGCTCAAACATAAACACCTTGGCTAAAAAAGACTTTGCTGCCCACTTGTTTGCGCTGCCAACCGCAGGTTTGGATTCGGATAAATTATCGGCGGCAAACTGAAAATCCGCCTCGATTTTAGGCCAAACTGGATCGGTATTTGACACGTTATAGTTTCCACTTTCATAGTTCATCGTTTCGTCGAGGTAGGGCACATTTCCATATACATTAGTGAGTTGCATGTGGTAATATCCTCTTAAAAACATGGCCTCACCTTTCACCTGCAACTTTTCATCATCGCTCATCAACCCGTCCGGCACTTTTGCTAACACACGCAACACATCATTTGAGCGTTGAACTCCATAGTATAATGAATTCCATTTAGGTTCAAGGAGAAAAAAACTTGCGTTCAAAGTGAAGCACTCCATACCCCATGATGCTGTTCCATACGAACCAAAATTGGCTTCATCCGATGGTACTTCGGCCCATAGATAGTCTGAAGCGTACAACCAACCGTTTCCCAAATAATTGTAGGCGCCCATCAATAATCCATTCACTCCCGGTTTGGTAGCTAAAGTTGATTCATTTGTAGAGCCTTTTGGCTGCAAATCAAGAAAAGATTTTTTGCAGGCACTCATCGATATCAGAAAAAGGATGACAAAGGCACCAGATAGTTTGATAGCTATTTTCTTCACGATTATATTTTTTTAATGTTAAAATGAAATATCGATTCCCAAAACATAGTTCTTGAAATGAGGGTAATTACCAAAGTCTAGTCCAAAGGCCGCACTTGACCCTGTTAATTCGGGGTCGAGTCCTGAATATTTAGTAATAGTAAATAGATTGGCTGCCTGAGCATATAATCTAACTTTATTAAATCCGATCTTTTCAAGCGCCCCCGACTTTATTGAATAGCCCAACATCAATGATTTCAACCTCAGGTAAGAACCATCTTCAACAAAGGACGAATTCATGACGCTGACTGTGCTAAATGTGGTTAGAGTTTCGATTTTGGGGATGGTGGTATTGGTATTCGTAGGAGTCCAGGCATTGAGCAGATCCCTGCTTTTATTGGTAATATAATTTGGCCAGAAATGCGAGGCAGACTTTAATGTATTTATGATCTCACTACCCTGGTTGCCATAGAAGAAGGCAGAAAAATCAAAGCCCTCAAATTCAAGATTAAGATTCAGCGAGTAGGTAAAGTCAGGATTCGGGCTGCCCAGGAAAGTTCGATCTTTAGTAGTAATTTCCCCATCTCCATCTACGTCGCGATATTTAAATCGCCCAGGCGCAGCATCAGTTTGCGTTGGAGATTTCAGAACGTCGTCGTCGGAATTGAACAAAGCGATCACGTCATATCCAAAAAATGAGCTCACCGCATGACCTTCCTGGTTTCGAACCAAATTGCCAATTTGCTGCTGGCTCGCTGCATCAAAATATCCTGGAGCAGGAATCCTTTTAACTAGGTTGTTATAGGTGGTAACATTTGCACTGACGGTCAACCTTAATTTTTGATTGATAAAACTGTTAAAATATTTAGCAGTTACATCAACGCCTCTGTTCTGAATATCACCAATATTAACATATGGGGCAGATGCACCTCCTGCTGTTGCAGGCAATGGTTTGGGGAACAACAGACCTTCAATTGATTTCTTGTAAAAGTCCAAGGAAAGACTGAATTTATTCAACATAGCGAGATCTATACCAACGTTGGAGATAATATCTTTTTCCCACTGGATAGATGGATTTCCAATATTCGTTTGATAAAAACCCTGTCGAACACTATTACTCGATCCAGTAATATCATATCCACTGCCAAATGAGCTACCGAATAAGGTAAATGCATTGGTAGATCCGATATTATTCTGGGAACCAAGGATGCCATAACTTGCTCTTAACTTCAATTCATTTATCCAGCTGACATTCTTCATAAAATTTTCATTGTTGATTCTCCATCCGAGTGAGTAGGAAGGGAAAGTACCATATCTATTATTGGAGCCGAACCTGGATGAACCATCTCTCCGAACAGTAGCGCCAATTAAATATTTATCATCATAACTATAATCCAGGCGGCTAAAAAGTGAAAATAACGCGTCGGAATAGCCGCTGCTATAATTTGTAACGTTCGTTGTACCGTTTCCCAGGATGAGATAGTCAAAGTTTGTGGCGAAAAAGTTTTTAGAACTCCCTCCGACATCTCTTCCAGAATTCTTTATTGCTTCTGATCCACCTAACAGTTTTATTTTGTGTTTGCCAACCTCGTGTGCGTACGTTAAAGAATTAGTCCATGTCCATGTAGCTCCGTTACCCGCACTTACAGATAATATATTTGGCTGAGTATAGTAATTCGGTTCCCAATATTGACTTGGAGTAAAATATTGATCAGCCCTGTTTTGTACGTTGATTCCAAAGCTGGAACGCGCCGTAAAATCCTTTAAAAAATCAACCTCTGCGTAGGTATTGCCTATTATATTCCAGATTTCGTGATTGTCATTGTAATGACTTTTTTGTTGAGCTATAGGATTAGAACTAATTCCTGCCTCGGCGGGTGCACCGACTGTCGAACCAAAATTGCCCTCTATATCATACAATGGAATGATCGGTAGCATCTGGTATAATTCGTATATCGGACCATAGTCGGCGTTGTTCCTAAACCCGCTACCTTTCCAATTCATAATGGCTACATTTTCTCCGATCCGGATGTTCCCAGGCAACTTGAATTGAGTGTTGATGCGAGCTGTGTATCTTTTTTGGAACGATTCGATTACCGTGCCTTGCTCATTTACGTAGCCTAAAGAAAACAGGTAGTTCGATCTATCTGTGCCGCCACTCGCAGAGATGTTATGGCTCGTCATTATAGCTGGTTTAAAAAGTTCATGAAACCAGTCTGTGCCCTCCTTATTCACCTTTTGAATGATATAATCGTTCGATGGAGTTTGTAAATCCAAAACATACTTTGAAGGGTCAACAGCGGGATCTCCTGCCATCCCGAAACCCCTTCCATTTGGACCACCATAAATATAATCAGGCAACCCGTTTGCAAATAGTGTAGTGTTTGGAAAAGCAATTTTATACATTTTAGCGTATTCCTCAGAGTTTAATGTATTCAATGCATTACCCTTAGTAGGAACCTGGTTACCTACATACCCATGGTAAGAAACGATGGGTGCACCAGTTTTTCCTTTCTTAGTAGTGACAATAATTACACCGTTAGATCCTCGTACGCCGTAAATGGAAGCAGCACCGGCATCTTTGAGAACCTGTATAGACTCAATTTCATCAGTGCTTATACCATTTAAGGCGGCTTCCACCCCATCTATGAGAATCAATGGCTGTGTGTTACCGAAGGAAGAAATACCGCGAATAAAAATCGTGCGTGCCGCACCTGGTACACCGGAGCTGATTACGTCAACACCCGCTGCCATTCCTTGCAAAGCGTCCATGGCGGATCCAGCAGGAATTGAATTCATAGCTTTCATATCCACTACAGCAACTGAACCAGTAATGTCTTTTTTCTGTTGGGTGGAATAGCCTGTAACTACTACTTCATTCAAATTCATTTGATCATTATTCAAGACGATATTAACCACGTCGCGGTTATTTACACTAACATCCTGGCTTAGGTAGCCGATTGATGAGAGTGTTAAGGTTGTTTTTCCCGCAGGAAGTTTCAATCTATAATTTCCGGAAGCATCGGTCGTAGTGCCAATTGAAATGTCATCGGTTGCGGTGACACTTACTCCGGATATTGGAACTCCTGCTTCACTCTTTACTGTCCCGCTTACGACTTTCTGCCCATTTACATTTAGAGAAAGTGTGAAACAGACCAGCAAGAAAAGGAATTCTTTTCTACGTAATAATTTAGAAACAAAACGATAACTCATAAAATTAGTTTTGATTTGAAAGCATGATTTAATTAGGAAGACCTAAAACAGTTTGATCTGATAAGGTATTAATACAAACATTCGATAAAGACCAAAAATAGAAGATTAAAATGGTGAAAATTTGACATAATTTGTTCAATGATTAAACTATTTTATCCAATCAAAAACTTCCGGGTTCATCGGGAAATTTTAGTTCCTATTCCCGCGATAGTCATACTACTCTACCTTGAACGGAATCGTGTTAAGCCCTGTTAAATAAGCCTTTCAGGCGATAACATATCGCAATTCATATTTAATCTCTGTCTATTTTTTCAGTCCTCTGAATGTTCCTAATGATCATTTGGACACGCCAGATTTTATCTGCAACGATGTAGAAACCCACAGTTTCATTTCAAAAGAATCGGTTACTTTCAAATGGATTTACCTACACCATTTTTTTCATGAAATCGCTGGGCGTTTATTCATACCGTTAGTCAAAATCAAAGAGAAAACTTCCGAGAGATATTTTCAATGTTTCGTCAACCGGTAAAGAAGGTTCCGCTTTATCTCCCTTTATGTAAAAACGATTTTGGATCACAGACGATACCGCGGTGGATAACACGATCAATCGTTCGGGTGTTGCGTATATCTAATAATGGATTGGCATTGAGGATTACCATATCAGCAATTTTACCTGCTTCTATAGTGCCCAGGTTATTTGCCTGCTTAAGTGCAAGCGCATTATTCAAGGTCGCACACTTTAATGCAGCGGCAGGAGGAAGACCTGATTCTACTAACAGCACCAGTTCATCATGTAGTGAAAAGCCTGGCGGGCAATAAGGCTCTGGAGTATCTGTTCCCGCCAGCAATGTAACACCGGCCCGGTAAAGCTTTCCTACAGTGGCCTTGTATTTCTCCAATGCTTCGAGTCTTGATTTAAGGGTTTGTTCGCTTAATGGTATATCATACCACTTTGCAGTCATGCGGTAAGAATTCCAGAATTCCTGAACCCAAACAGGCATGTATTTGTTGTCGTCACTTTGGTACACTTCCGGGCGATCATTTAGCAAAAGCATATTTTTAAAAACCACGAGTGTTGGGTCGAGCATTGTGCCCTGGGCTACCATTTTGGCAATTAGTACGGAATCTTCCGGCGCACCGAAGACGTGCTCAATTACGTCAAGCCCCCAATCTATCGCGTCCGCAGTATTCACCACATTTGACGGCAAATGAGCTGAGACGGTTAATCCATGTTTATGCCCTTCCTCGATCACTTTGCGAAACACTTCCGGCTTAGCATACACATATATTTTAAGCGTGCTAACGCCATATGATACCATTGAATCGACAAAAGCTGCGACCTTCGAAGAATCAGCGATTGCGGCGCTTACAGAACTTGAGCCATGGTAAGGGTTTGCTCCATCGATTAGCGGACTACACATGTAAACAGTTGGCGACGTTTCAGGATGAGACATCGCATAATCCGCGACACGCTTCTGCTCCACTATTCCATCGCCAATATCCCTGACTGAAGTCACACCATTACCAAGGTATAGTGGAAGCAACACTTCTCCTTTCAAGTTGGCTGTATCGGAAAGAAAAACGAGATGGGCATGTGCATCAATAAGACCTGGTATAACGTACTTGCCTGTCCCATCAATAACTTTTGAAAAAAACGGCACTTTTGCTGAATTACCGAATTCACTGATTGATACAATACGGTCCTTTTCAATAAGTATTGTCCGATTGGGCAACATAGTACCTGTGACCGGATCAAAAAGATTAGTATTAGTTATCGCAAGTCTGCCACACGACTGGAAGAAAAAAGCTGCGAGAAGCAAAACCGGGGGAGTTACAATAGTCCTTGTACTCATGAAAAATTTCAATTTATATTCTAAAATTAAAAAGGGATTGATCAAATCAAAGTTCGTTTGCAGCTTAAGAAAAAAAAGATATGATTTTGTCCAATACTTAATCAATTTTATCAATGTTACTTAATACTCCGAAAAATAGTTTTGTCACCGGAACTCAATTTCTTAATTTGGAATGGGATCCATTTGGGCCTGTTAATAAAAAGCTATGCTTAAAAAATATTTCTACGTATTATTATTTCCATGTATCGTTTCTTATTCCTGTAAAGAAAATCCCGATACACTTTTTACCCGGCTAGACAGGGACCTAACTGGCATTGATTTTCAAAATACCTTATTTGATGAGGAAGAATTAAACATTGCTTATTATGCCTATTTCTACAACGGTGGCGGAGTCGCTATAGGTGACATAAATAATGATGGATTGCAGGATATTTTATTGACAGGCAATATGGTTCGAAACCAGCTCTTTTTGAACAAAGGGAATTTTGAGTTTGAGAATATATCGGCAATAAGCGGGGTTGGGGATATTAAAGGATGGAGCACAGGGGCAACAATGGCGGACGTTAACGGGGATGGCAAACTTGATATTTATATTTGCCGGAGTTTGGATGGAGATGCGAAAAAGAGGCAGAATTTACTTTTGATAAACAACGGCAATTTAACGTTTACAGAAAGGGCTGCAGAGGTTGGGCTTGCTGATACAGGTTATTCTACGCAAGCAGCATTCTTTGATTATGATAAAGATGGAGACCTCGACTGTTTTGTGATCAATCATTCTCTACAGGAATATTCAGTTGGCGTGCAAGACCATCCTGAACTACGTGATCAGCACGACCCCGCTTATGCCGATAAATTGTACCGAAATGATAATGGACATTTCATTGATGTATCCAAATCCGCAGGCATTACTTCCAATGTAATAACGTTCAGTTTAGGACTTGCAATCGCAGATTTCAATAATGATGGATGGCCGGATGTTGCAGTATCAAACGATTTTAATGAACCCGACTATTTATTCATCAACAACCGAAACGGCACTTTTACAGAAGATCTTTCTAAATCAATGGACGAAGTTTCATTATATTCTATGGGTTCTGATGCTGCTGATTTCGATAATGATGGACTTGTTGACTTGCTAACATTAGATATGTTACCAGAAGACAATAAGACAATGAAAATGCACAGCGGGCAAGACAACTTCGATAAATTTCAATATCTTTTTTCCAGGGGGTTTTATTACCAGTACAGCCGAAACATGCTTCAGAAAAATAATGGAGACGGAACTTTTAGCGAAGTTGGCCAATTAGCCGGTGTTTCCAATACGGATTGGAGTTGGGCAGCACTTTTTAGCGATTTTGATCACGACGGTTACAAGGATCTTTTTGTAAGCAATGGGTATGTGAAAGATTACACAGAAATGGATTTTGTAAAATACTCCGCAGATCGATATATCCGTAGTACACACAAGGCTCCTGTGGATGCAATTTCGGTTTACATCCAGAAAATGCCCACTATCGAGATTCCAAACTATATTTTTCAGAACCAGGGAAATGGCACTTTTTTAAAGAAAGGCACCGAATGGGGATTTGGAGAAAAAGGGGTATCTACCGGCGCCGCATACGCGGACCTTGACAATGATGGCGACCTTGATCTTGTGGTCAACAATTCCAATGATTATGCAGGCATCTACAAAAACAATAGTGAAAGGTTTCCAAACAATCATTACCTGAGCATTCATTTGAAAGGTAATCCGGCAAATGAAAGAGGTGTTGGCGCTAAAGTAAAATTGTATTGTAAGGGGCACCAATACTACCAGGAGCAATCACCGGTACGAGGGTTTCAGTCATCTGTAGATCCTGTGCTGAATTTCGGTATTGGCAAATATGGTTTAATAGATTCGGTGTTGGTAATCTGGCCTGATGACAGCTTTCAAAAGCTCTATAATGTTAAACCCGACCAAATACTCACTATTAAACTGGCTGATGCAAAAACGAAATGGTTGTACGATACAGTTGTCAATACAACGAAATCGCTTCTTTTACAAACCTCATTGCCCAACGTTCAGCACCACGAAAATTCATTCAGCGATTTTACAGTTCAAACTTTAAT
>JBBSBD010000016.1:0-46785 GCA_038251675.1 Chitinophagales bacterium
CTGAAAAAGAAATTGGCGAAGGCCGCAGTTGTTTCATTGAGACGATCAATAACAAAAATATATATGCATGGACAGAAAAGGAAAACATCATTGTTATGAAACCCGATGGCGAAAAATAAACTTAGGTAAAGGAAGTTTGCCAATATTAAAAGCGATCAATAACGACAAGGTTATTTGTGTTTGGGAAAACGAAAATGAAATTCATACGGCTGTCCTTAGTTTATAATAATCTCAATATTTTATAAAATAAAGCCATAATTGTGTAACAAGAGAGGGACACTCTTATGGTAACTTTGTTTACTCAAAACAAAATATATGATGGATGATAAAAATGTCAATAGTCAGGATGCTGCATTAATCGAACATGATGGCCCTGCAAAAGTCAACGGAATGAAACCGAATGAATTCAAATCAAACAATCATAAACCGGTTATTGAAACAGGCGAGACGCAAACAGAAGCTGAACCTATTGCTGCTGTTCGTGACTTAGACGATAACGTTAGTACAGTCAGGAAAAATTTTCCAGTTACAGGTTTGAGTTGTGCTTCGTGTGCCATAAGCGTCGAGAGTGTATTAAAATCTGAGCCGGGTGTAATCAATGCCGGGGTGAATTTCGCTAACTCCAATGCCTCGGTAGAATATATTCCCGGCGTTGCAGACGTGAAACATTTTAAGCAGTCCATACAGGAAATAGGATATGATCTTGTGATAGAGGACTCCGAAGAAGCTGCTGATAAAATGGAAAAAGATCAAAAGGCCAATTATAAATCCCTCCGCCGCGAAACATTTCTTTCGATTGCATTTTCTGTACCACTGGTAACAATAGCGATGTTCTTCATGAATATCCCGTATGCCAATTTTATCATGTGGGCGTTGGCAACACCGGTGGTAATTATTTTTGGTAAACACTTTTTTATTAATGCATGGAAGCTGGCAAAGCATCATTCTGCAAATATGGATACCCTCGTGGCTTTGAGTACCGGTATTGCATACCTGTTCAGTGTTTTTAATACGCTTTATCCTGCCTTCTGGGTTAGCAGGGGATTGCAGGCGGATGTGTACTTTGAGGCAGCCGCCGTTGTAATCACTTTTATCCTGCTGGGTAAATTGCTGGAAGGAAAAGCAAAATCCAATACTTCCTCCGCTATAAAAAAATTAATCGGCCTGCAGCCTAAAACTGTTGTACGCGTCAGTGATGATAATTCAGAGCAAACGATCCAGATAAAAGATGTACAGGTTGGCGACAAATTATTAGTAAAGCCCGGGGATAAAATACCCGTAGATGGTATTCTTGTATCCGGTAGATCATTTGTTGATGAAAGCATGATTTCAGGAGAAGCAATTCCGGTAGAAAAAATCGAAGGCGTGAATGTACTTGCCGGAACGATTAATCAAAAAGGAAGCTTTGTTTTCAAAGCGGAAAAAGTGGGAGCAGAAACATTATTGGCTCACATTATTAAAATGGTGCAGGAGGCACAGGGCAGTAAAGCGCCGGTGCAAAAGCTGGTAGATAAAATAGCCGGTATTTTTGTTCCTGTAGTAATTGGAATTGCCATTTTATCTTTTATTTTATGGGCAGTATTTGGAGGTGATACCGGCGTAATACATGGAGTACTCGCAATGGTGACTGTACTGGCAATTGCATGTCCATGCGCAATGGGCCTTGCAACTCCTACTGCCATCATGGTTGGGGTAGGTAGAGGAGCAGAAAACGGAGTGCTCATAAAAGATGCTGAAAGCCTTGAACAGGCAAAAAAAATAAATGCCATCATTCTTGATAAAACCGGGACTATCACCGAGGGACATCCTGAAGTATCAGGAATAGCCTGGAAAGAAGGTGCGGGCATTCCGGAATTATCGGCTTTGCTTTATAGCATAGAGGCTAAATCGGAACATCCCCTCGCGGAAGCGGTTGTAAAATATTTTGACCAACAAAAAGTTTCAAAAGTTGCTTTAGATACATTTGAAAGTATAACCGGCGCTGGCGTATCTGTAATGTATGATGGCAATAGTTATTATGCCGGCAGTTCCGTAATGATGAAAGATAAGGAGATTGAAATTTCTCCAGAACTATTAGAGAAATCAGAGGCCTGGTTAGAAGATGCAAATACGGTTATCTGGTTTGCTGATCGTACAACCGCTCTTGCAGCCGTTGCCATTGCAGACAAAATAAAAGAGACGTCAACTGAAGCTATACGGGAATTAATGGATGCGGGTATAGAGGTGTATATGGTTACGGGAGATAGTAAAAAAACAGCAGCGGCAGTTGCTGCCAAAACAGGGATTAAAAATTTTAAGGCAGAAACATTACCTGATGATAAGGCTGCATTTGTAAAGGAATTACAAGCCCGGGGGAAAACTGTAGCGATGATCGGTGATGGCATAAACGACAGCCATGCATTGGCACAGGCAGACGTGAGTATTGCAATGGGCGCAGGAACTGATATAGCAATGGACGTTGCAAAGATGACATTGATCTCATCGAATCTTCAGCATGTTTCAAAAGCAATTCGTTTATCAAAGCAAACAGTAAAGATCATCAGGCAAAATCTCTTCTGGGCATTTATTTATAATATCATTGGCATCCCTCTTGCAGCGGGCATTCTCTATCCTGTAAATGGATTCCTGTTAAACCCAATGATTGCAGGAGCCGCTATGGCATTAAGTTCTGTATCGGTAGTTACCAATAGCTTACGATTAAAGTGGATGAAATTATAAAAATCAAAGTTTAGGCAGCGACAAAGCAAAAGAGATATGCAGGCTTTGTGCAGCCATTTGTAAAGAATGCGGTGATGAATGCGGAAAGCATAAGTCAGATCACTGCCAGGAATGTGCCGAAGCATGTAAGAGATGTGCAGAAGAATGCCGTAAGATGGCAGCTTAAAATAACAGGAATCATTTTTGGAATACCTTGTTTAAAAAACTCTTGCCTGCTTATTTCTTCACTTAGAAAGAATAATAAAGTGAGGTCTGTGTGCGGGCAAGAGTTTTTATTTCCCATCAATTATAAAATATGTCCCGATGTGTATGGCAACAACATTTGATGCGGGTTAACTAAAATTGTTTGGGGAAAAAAAATACTATGGGCATAGTTCTTGATAAAAAATCATCATATGAATGTGCTCGCATAGATAAAAGCTATAGTTTGATTAAGTGAAGAAAATAACCGCAACCATATTAGTCGTTCTTTATTTTACCGCTTCCTTCGGCACGATGGTGCAGATGCACTATTGCATGGGTAAATTTGTTTCTGCGGGCTTGTGGAAATTTTCTGATAAAGATGATTGTGTGTCTTGCGGTATGGTTAAAAAGAAAGGCTGCTGCGAAAACAGGCATCCGCTGATAAAAATTGACAAACAATATGATGTAAAAGTTTCTGCAGATCAAATACCTTCCTGGTCAATTCCCTTTGTTGTATTCTTTAGCTCAAATATAAAATCAGAAATTTTTTCTGCTTTTTATAAAACCGTTCCTCTTTCAAATTCTCCGCCACTTCCGGCTAATACTTCTCTGTATATTTTTAATTGTGCTTACCTGATTTAATTTATTTCATCTTCCTGATTTTTTCACCAAGCTTGCTATGGTGTTATAATGCTTATGAATGAAATAAATAAAAACTCAAATGGTAAAATACCTTTTAATAATTAGCGGAATAGTTTTCCCCTCATATATTTATTCCCAACAAAATGTTACTAATACTCCGCATATAGTAACATACGATCTCAATGTAAAAGATACGTTCGTCAATTACACCGGCAGATCAAGACATGCTATTGCAATTAATGGTCAAATACCCGGACCAACAATTGAATTAACTGAGGGCGATACGGCAATTATAAGGGTGCATAATTTAATGCATGTTACTACATCTATTCACTGGCATGGCATACTTATTCCAAATCAATTCGATGGGGTTCCGGGTCTCACTACATTCCCGATAAAATCTGACAGCACATTAACTGTTGTTTTTCCCGTACGTCAAAACGGAACGTATTGGTATCATTCGCATACGATGACACAGGAGCAGATCGGCTTAACAGGTTCTATAGTGATTCATAAAAGAAACGCACCCCGAATGAAAGAAGAGGTAATTGTATTGAATGACTGGACTGATACAAAGCCCTCTGAAGTGTGGCGTTTATTAAAAAGAAGAAGCGACTGGTATTCTATTAAAAAGAATTCAGTACAAAGCTATGGCGAAGCTATAGCCGCAGGCAGCTTTGGTGACAAACTTAAACAGGAATGGATGCGCATGCCGGCAATGGATATCAGCGATGTGAAGTATAATTATTTCTTTATAAACGGACGGCTAAAATATGATTTCACCAAATACAAACCCGGCGATGAGATCAGGCTTCGCATTGTAAATGCATCCTCATCATCCTATTTCTGGATGCAATTTGCCGGAGGCAAAATGAAAGTGGTAGCCGCAGACGGGCAAAACGTAGAGCCCGTGGATGTAGATAAATTTTTGATTGCCACAGCAGAAACTTATGATGTGATTATTAAAATACCATCAAGTGGTAAGTATGAATTGAGGGCAACAGCACAGGACATTTCTGCACACGCTTCTGCATTCTTTGGGGAAGGTAATAAAGTGATGGCGCCTGACATTCCAAAAGTGGATTACTTCAAGATCATGCACCACATGAACACAATGATGTCTTCTATGAATATGACTATGGGCATCAGCAAAATGCCCATGAAAAATATTGAATTGAACAATGGAATGAACGGAATGAAGATGGATGGAATGGATATGCACGATATGAAAATGGACAATGAAAAAGATACCAGTTCTATGAAGATGGATAGAATGGATATGAACGGAATGAAGATAGATAATAAAAAAGATACCAGTTCTATGAAGATGGATGGAATGAATATGCAAGACATGAAGATGGACAATCAAAAAAATACCAGTTCTATGAAGATGGATGGAATGAATATGAACGGTATGAAGATGGATAACAAAAAAGATACGGTTCCTATGAAAGGAATGGACATGAATGGAATGGATATGAAAGGTATGAGCATGAAAGTTATGAGTATGGGGGGAATGAACATGCCCATGTATGGTTTTAGTTATCCACCGGGAAATGGTAACGATAAAGTTCTTTCCTACGCGATGCTCCATGCTACCAATGATGACCCGGTGATTCCCAGGCCTTCAGGAAAACCTGACCGTCTGATCGAACTAACAGCAACAGGTAATATGTTTCGGTATGTATGGTCGTTCAACAATGTAAACCTTACTGATGCAGATAAAATTTTAATTAAAAAGGGCGAACATGTAAGGGTGATATTTCATAACAATACCATGATGGAACATCCGCTGCATTTGCATGGCCATTTCTTCCGCCTGCTAAATGGAAGCACATTAAACGATGCTCCTTTGAAACATACTTTCAACCTGCTGCCGATGGCTACCGACACCATTGATTTTGCAGCCGATGAAGAAAAAGACTGGTTCTTTCATTGCCATACATTATACCACATGCTTTCGGGCATGGCAAGGGTTTTTCATTATGATAATACGTTACCCGAAGTTCAAAGAGACAGTCCGAAAGATTATAAAATGTTTTTAAAAGAGCATGGTCAGCATACTTTTTTATGGGGCAGCGCTTCGCTTCAATCGCAGGGGGCTTTTGTAAATGCAACGTTGGCAGGAACCAAGTGGGAACTGAACGAAGAAGCAAATTATGATTGGAAAAAAAGATATGAGAGTGAAACAATGCTGCGAAAATTCCTTGATAAAAGACAGTTCCTAACGGTATTCATAGGTGCAGATAACAGAAGGGAAAGAACAAGTGAGATCAAAGATGGTAAACATGTATTGGAATATAAAAACCTGGCTACAGCGGGACTTACTTATTTTCTCCCGATGTTTATAACAGCCGAAGGCAGGATAGATCATGAAGGTAATTTTCGCTTTCAATTGAGTCGCCACGATCTTGAGCTTACAAAGCGGGCGAGATTTGATTTTTCCTGGAACACTGACAAAGAATATATGCTCGGCCTTAAATATGTTGTCGGAAGAAATTTCGGCATCTCAGGAAGCTATGACAGCGACTATGGCTGGGGCGCAGGCATTAGTTTGATTTACTAATTTTTAAATATATATCATGAAAAAGTCAATCGTTTTAATAACGTTTCTAACATCAGCAAATTTATTATTTGCACAAACCACAGAACGTGATCCTATAAATTATTTTCCAAATTATCATCCGCTTATTGTTCATTTTCCCATCATACTTTTATTAGTAGCTGCAGTAATGCAGATTGGCTTATTATTTTTTCGAAACAATGCTTACAACTACACCGTCACAATTCTTACGATAGTTGGTTTTATTACCGCACTCCTTGCAGTGTTTGTCTTTCATGCACATGCGGCGAAAGATGTAAACCCAACAGCAATGGCAATATTTGAAGAGCACGAAAAGCTTGCTTACATCACGCTTTGGATAAGCGGCTTTGCAGCCGCGCTTAAAGTAGTAGGCTTATTTATTCAAAAAAAATGGGTTGAGGTTATTTCTTTATTTCTTTTGATTGGTTGCGCAATAACCGTTTCCCTTGCCGGCCATCATGGATCAGAGCTGGTGTATAAACAGGGTATTGGGCCAAAAGGTGAAAGACTGGAAGACGAACATCACTAAAAATTTTATTCACCTTACAACCAGGTATTGATAAGTAAAATGATCGTTACAAACAAATATTTTAATTATAATTAGCAATGAAAGAGATGCGGTTGCTAACAAACTTTTACACAAATAAAACAACTTAAAACTTTAAACAATGGTAAACATGAGTTACAAAAAATTCGCACTGATAATGTTTATATCATTCATCTGTATGTATGGTGTAATGTTTTTAAATATAGTAGAGCTAAACCATTTTTATATAAGCACCACCCGCATTTATATGGCAATATTGATGGTATCGGTAATGGCAGTTGTAATGATACTAATGATGGGCAAGATGTATCCTGATAAAAAAATAAATGCAGGAATAATTGTAACCGGTATCGTAATTTTTGCATTGACACTGGCTGCTCTGCGCACCCAAACGCCCATTGGCGATGTTCAATATATGAAAGCGATGATACCGCATCATTCTTCGGCAATAATGACTAGTGAAAACGCGGACATCAAAGATCCTGAAGTAAGAAAGCTTGCTGACGGCATTATTGAATCGCAGAAAAAAGAGATAGCAGAAATGAAAGCATTATTAATAAAACTTAACAAGTAATTTTTCTGCCATTGGCTATTTATTGTTCATCAACATTGAAAATAGAAATATTATGCAAATAGAAAGAATTAACGACTGGGAGGCTAAAAAGGACCAATTAAAAAAAGAGTATCCTCATCTCACCAATGAGGATTTGGTATACGAAGTAGGAAAGGAAGCAGAGTTGCTGGAAAGACTGCAAAAGAAGATGAGTAAAAATAAAAAAGAGATCACGAAATGGTTAAGCCTTATGGGATAGCTTGATGTTTCGATACATTGCCTGGCAATTGTTTAGTTATTTTATCATCGTTGGGTTTTGACAGGCTTTTAAATACTATCAATTTAGTTATAATGCAAAAACACTCAACATACTCGCAGGACTTTCCTTTAAAGCAAAAGATTTTATATGTGCTTTCAATTTTGAAAAAAGCCACCGCAGATGAAATCGCGATGGAAATAATGGAATTAGACGGCATTGCAACGGAAGACGGTGTGGCTGACTTGGCTCGGGATACAAAAGAGGCGCTTGATAAAATGCAGATTGAACATACAATAAAAAAAAATTCCTCAACAGATAAGCAAGCTTATTATTTTCTGTGAGTTGTAATACCGCATAGATTTTAAAAGAAATCGAATTCATGATATGGATAGGAATTTTTCTGGGTGTTAGTTTAATTGCAATTCTAATTATATTAGTCAGAAGGATTTTGGGAAAAGAAAATGGTAGGAGAGATTCAAGCAATCTTTTAAACAGGCGTGCCATGTTGATTAACGAATGCCTTAAAGATCCATCTGCTTATATTTTTAAGACAAGCAAGGATTCAATTTTAATTCATAGCAGGACACCTCATACTTTTGCAGAATTTTCTATCAAAGAAAATATGAATGACAGTAACAGAACATTAATAAAGTGGCGATCCGACGGAAAAACCTATGGTAATAAATATAAGACCTGGGTATTCGGTTTGCAAGTTTCTGACGATTTGATAATAGAACAAATAAAAAAAGATATGCAAGTAATTCTTGACGAAATGTTGTTGAAAAAGTAACTTAAATAATAATGCGGACGCTTTTAATAATTGAGGCTGAGCAATGATGACGGTAAAAGTATTGAAGATTTATCGCGTAGAATAGGAAAAGAAAGAGCTTCCTAAAGCATAAGGAAGAAGATGGATCACGACAAAACTCACTACCCGCGTTGGTTAAGATTATTGGGTAAAGGGGAAGCAGGAAGCATCTTTAGTGTTGCAAGATTTCTACAAAATAAAAGATAATCATTTTCGCAATCGTTATTTTCTAACTATTTTTTAAGTCATAGTATTCTATTTCGATTCCCGGGGAAAAATGTTTAAAGTCATGCGAGATATTTGGCAAGTAGATTGATAAGAGTGAATATATTTTTCTAACAATCTAAAAAGGCTAACATGAAGAGCAAAATTTTATTAAGCATCACTACGGCAATAGTTCTTTTATCCGCATGTAAAAAAGATAACAATGGAATACAACTAAAGCCACACGACCAGGACAGAATGATGGACACCATGCATGCCATGATGAGTAAAATGGAAGCGTTGCCAAAAACAAACGATCCCGAAATTGATTTTGCAAAAATGATGATCATACATCACCAGGGCGCTATAGGAATGGCTGAAGCAGAGTTACAGGATGGCAAAAATGACAGTCTTAAACGTACCGCTCAAAAGATAATTACCGAGCAACAGGCGGAAATTGCCCAATTTAATTCTATACTCGCGTCAATAAGCGAGGATAATAGCGACCCCGTTTTTACCATGGAACAAATGGAAAACATGATAAAGGGAGGAAAAGCTGCCGATGTCCAACTAATTACAGGCGATATTGATAATGATTTTGCAACACTAATGATTGTCCATCACCAGGGCGCTATAGATAATGCATCTGCTTATTTGCATCATGGCAATAATACACAGCTTAAAACGATGGCGACAAATATAGTTGCGGCCCAGGTAAAAGAAATTGATGAATTAGCAGATTGGTTGAAGGCTAATAAAAGATAAACTGTATGCTGAAAATTTATTAGCAAGCCAGTGCCTAAGTTGAGGTAAGAGCAATCGGCTTTTTATTACAAAAAAATTTACATAGCGCCATCACTTTCTATCCAGCAATTACATATATTTTAACCTTCAAACACGAATTACTTGTTAACTTTTGCGATGTTAGATTTACCTTTGCATACAATTAATGAAAATAAACCCAACCATACAACTTAAAGCTGCATTTCTAATAATTGTGTTTTCACTCAATACAATTATAGGCTTTTCTTGTGCGGTTGGTATGGATATAGGTTTCAATTCCAAACACCACCAGGAGGAAGAAGCGTTGGAAACAATGACTCATACACATACTTCTGGAAAAAGCCATCATGCTGCAAAAGCACACCAGGAAAAAACTTGTTGTAACCATAATCCGAATGGCAAAAAAGACAATTGCTGTAATAATGAAGTACTTAAATTCAGCCAGCTTGACAAATCGGTTCCAGGTACTTTAAACATTGCTGCTCCGGTTTTTTTTATAGCATTTATATCCTCCTTTTATAATATTGATCTTTCAGTTTCTGCTGTAAAAAATGCAAATGCCAGTTTCTTCAGCCGAAGTCACCATCCTCCTATACCAGACATTCGAATAGCTATCCAGAGTTTTCAAATATGATTTAATGTTAGTTAGTAGTCCCACATGAAATTTATTCATGCAGTTAATTATTTACATAACATTAAATCAATTTAAATGAAAAAGATATTTTTTATAGTTGCCATTTGCGCAACTGCATTAGTACAGCAAAGTTTTGCTCAAGACACATCAACTCAAACTGCATTTTCACCAATACTCCATTCTTACTTTGATATAAAAGATGCTTTGGTAGCAGGCAACGCCAACACAGCTTCCATGCAGGCTTCTGAATTTGTAAAGGCCGCCAAAAGTATAAATAATAAAGATTTTACTGCAGAGACCCGTGATGCATTAGTGAAAGATGCCGAAGCAATTGCTGCAACGAAAGATGTTAAACACCAGAGAGAACATTTCGCATCCTTTTCTACTAATATGGCCACATTAGCAAAAGCAGTTAAGCTCAGTGCAGAACCAATTTACGAAGCATATTGCCCAATGAAAAAGTCATATTGGCTTAGCAGTGACAAAGCCATTAAAAATCCATACTTCGGCAATGCCATGCTTACCTGCGGTAAGGTGACAGAAACAATTCAATAAAATTTTAATTGCCTGTGACAGGTAGATTTTCAATTCAAACGTTTAAAAAATAACAACAATGAAAAGTATAATGACCGGACTTGCAATAGCTGCCATATCATTTGCATCATGCAATAATGCAGACAAAAAAAATACAAATGCTGATGTAAAAATAGATTCGTCTGCAACCTCAATGCATAGCGATATTGTGCAATCACAAAGCGAATCACCCATACATGGCATCTTAACGGGATACCTACAGGTAAAAAATGCGTTGGCGAATGATAATGGAAATGATGCTGCCGATGGAGGAAAAGCAATCTCAGAGGCAATGGCAAAGCTTAATAAATCTTCACTATCAGCAGCGCAGGCAAAAGTATATAATGCCGTTGCCGATGATTTGAAAGAAAACGCAGAACACATCAATGAGAATAGCGGTAAAATAGATCATCAAAGGGAGCATTTCGAAATGCTGAGCCAAGATATGTATGATCTTGCAAAGTCATTTGACCGCACGCAAACATTGTATAAGGACTTTTGCCCGATGGCTAATGATAAAAAAGGCGCTTTTTGGATAAGTGAAACAAAAGAAATAAAAAACCCTTATCTCGGTAAAAAAATGCCGACATGCGGAGAGGTAAAGGAAGAAATTAAATAGTATGAAACTGTTTAAAAAGATTCTGTTAGCATCAATGGCTGTGTTTATTATTATCCAGTTTATACAGCCTGCTCACAATACAAGTGAACAGGTACTGCCGACAGATATTGCAAAGATCTATGCCGTGCCGGATAGCGTACAGCATGTTTTAAAAATTGCCTGCTACGATTGCCATAGTGATAATACGCGATATCCTTATTACGCTTATATTCAACCTGGTGGCTGGATTCTGGCAAGGCACATTAAGCATGGCAAGGCTGATCTTAATTTTAGTGAGTTTGGAACATACTCTATACGAAAGCAGCAGAGCAAACTGAAAGCAATTGTAAGTCAAATTAAAGATGATGAAATGCCTTTGACATTTTATAAATTAATGCATGCGGACACCCGTCTTTCTAAAGCAGAAAAAGGTTTAATCATGAGTTGGGCTACTGCCACAAAAAACAATCTTCAAAACAAATAAAACAATGGTAAAAAAAATTGGAAACGCCATAGTGAAAATATTAAAAGCTGTTTTCATAAGAAAAAAAAGGTGCTGCCGGTAACACAAAACTTAATCATGAAATACACAATCTCAATAATCATTTTATTCCTGGCAGTTAATCTGTATGCCCAGGAAATGCCAGGAATGAAAATGCCGATGAAAAAAAAGGAGGCAACACAACAAACACAAAAGGTCACTTATACGTGTCCAATGCATCCTGAAGTACACAGCGATAAGCCCGGCAATTGCCCTAAATGTGGTATGAAGCTGGTAAAGGAAAAACCAAAGCAGGTAAAGCAGCCAGCGATGCATCAACATGATAATATGCAAATGCCAAAAGACACGGCGATGAAAGAAGGTATGAACATGGATGATATGAAAATGGAACGAGATACCACCCAAAATAAGATGGTGAATATGGACGGGATGCAAATGAATATGTCTGCCGAACCTTCTTATACCAATTTTAATAAAAACTTTATTGTAAATAATAATCCGCCGAGAACAGTTAGATATGATTTGTACATAGCAGATACGATGGTAAATTTTTCAGGCAAAACTAAAAGAGCTATTGCAGTGAACGGCCAGATACCTATGCCCACACTCACGTTTACGGAAGGTGATACTGCTGAAATCTATGTTCACAATAATCTTAATGAAAAAACAGCTTTGCACTGGCATGGTCTGCACCTACCTAACCAATATGACGGCGTTCCAAACCTAACGCAGATGCCTATTATGCCACACACTACACATTTGTATAAATTCCCCATCATTCAAAACGGTACACATTTTTATCACAGTCATTCCATGTTCCAGGAACAGATTGGCATGTATGGAATGTTTATTATGAATAAAAGAAAGGAGTGGGATATACCAACGATACCAGTTGTATTAAGTGAATGGGCAGATATGAAACCCGAAGAAATTAATCGCAGCCTTCACAATGCCACCGATTGGTTTGCTATAAAAAAAGGCACCACGCAAAGCTATGCAGAAGCAATAAAAACAGGTCACTTCAAAACAAAACTTACCAACGAATGGAAGCGCATGAATGCAATGGATGTAAGCGATGTATATTATGATGCATTTTTAATCAATGGTAAGAAAGAAGATCAATATCCCCAATTCAAAGCAGGAGATAAGGTAAGGTTGCGGATTGCAAACGGCGGCGCATCCGATTATTATTGGCTCACTTATTCAGGTGGTAAAATAACAGTTGTTGCAAGTGATGGTCTTGATGTGGAGCCGGTGGAAGTAGACAGGTTAATCATTGGCGTTTCTGAAACCTATGATGTTGTAGTAACCATACCTGAAAACAAAAGTTATGAATTTTTAGTAACGCCTGAAGATCGCACCAAATCAGCTTCACTCTGGTTAGGAAGTGGCGAAAAAGTGCCGGCAACAAAATTGCCTAAGCTAAAATATTTCGCAGGCATGAAGATGATGAATAACATGATGGACATGCATGGCAATATGATTGAGATGGAAGGCATGAAAATGCAAAACCAGGAGATGGATATGAACACAGTTATGTATCCTGAAATAACAGGCCCGGTTAATCCTAAAGAGACCATGCAGCCTGGCAAAATGGAAGATATGGCGATGGATACAATGCAAATGGATGGAAAGATAATGCAGACGAATAAGGGTAAAGAAATGCAAATGAACAATCATCAGCATAGCATGGCAGGTATGGATATGGACAACAATAGTGCTGACATAGTAACACTCAATTACGGCATGTTACGGTCGCCCTACAAAACAACTTTGCCCGACGGCCCTGTAAAAGAATTAAAGTTTGATTTGACAGGTAATATGAACAGGTACGTTTGGACGTTAGATAACAAAACCATTTCTGAAAGTGACAGGATTTTAATAAAAAAAGGAGAGAATGTCCGCGTCATTATGTACAACAATAGTATGATGCGGCACCCGATGCATTTACACGGCCATGATTTCAGAATACTAAACGGGCAGGGTGATTATGCCCCGTTAAAAAATGTTATTGATATTATGCCAATGGAGAGAGACACCATTGAATTTGCTGCAAATAAAAGTGGAGACTGGTTCTTTCACTGCCATATTTTATACCACATGATGAGTGGAATGGGCAGAATATTCAGGTACGAAGATTCACCTCCAAATCCTGAAATACCTGACCCTGCGCTGGCATACCGGAATTTAAAATCAGATGACAGGATGTTTCATTTCATGGCAAAAGTTGGCATAGAAAGTAATGGCAGCGATGGAACAGCGATGTTCGCTAACACACGTTATAAACTATCGGAAATGTGGCACCTCGGCTACTCTGATATGCATGGTTATGAAAGCGAAACAATGGTCGGTCGATATTTAGGCAGGATGCAATGGTGGTATCCTTATGTCGGCTTTGATTACCATTACAAAGTAGAAGGAGGTCCAAAAAATATTTTTGGCGGTGAGGAAAAAAACTGGTTCGGCCAAAAGAGTAATAAGAATAACCGACACACAGTAGTTGCAGGTATCGCTTATACCCTGCCCATGCTTTTTATTGCAGATGCAAGGGTTGACGGAGATGGTAAATTCCGTTTCCAGTTTAGCAGGGATGATATTCCTGTTACAAGCAGATTACGTTTAAATATGGCTATCAATACTGATAAAGAATATACTGCAGGCTTGCGTTACATCACTACAAAATATATTTCCTTATCTACACACTATGATAGCGATATGGGTATTGGCGCGGGAATAACACTTACTTACTAAAAATAATTTATTAAGCACAATTAAAAAAACAAAACGAAAAAGACATTTATTGCAATCGCAATTTTATTTGTAACCAACTTTAAACATTGCAAAATATATGCGGGAGCATGTAGAGCCAATGTAGATGCTTGTGGCATATATCTAATTATTTTCTAAAAAACAAACATGAAAAAAATACTTTTAGCTATGGTTTTATTGCTATCTGTGTTACATCTTTTTGCACAAAGCATGGAAGCAGGTACTGATAGAGAGGTAATAAAAAAGTTTATAAGAAACGAGGACCCCTTGCCTTCATTTCTGCAAAGCAGGGATTCAGAAGCTGTTAGGGATGTATTGAAACAATATTATTCAGCAATTCAAAAGTTAGACCTATCCGGGACTGAAAAATTATTTACAAAAGACTCTCAGATTTTTGAATCAGGCGGCAGCGAAGGCACATATGCCCATTACCTGGAAGATCATTTACTACCGGAACTTAAAGAGTTCACTGCATTTAAGTATAGTGATTATAATGTAGATGTGAAAGTTGATGGCAAGTATGCTTTTACAACGGAAACCTATACCCTTGTTCTTACTAAAGATAACTCCGAAATAAAAAGCAAAGGAGTTGCTACGTCAGTTTTAAAAAAAGTAAAAGGTGAATGGAAAATAATGATCAGTCATAATTCATCAAGAAAATAATTTAATGCTTCAAATTAATTGGAATGTCAACCCTGAAATATTTAGAATCGGGGGATTTGCCCTTCGGTACTATTCTCTGATGTTTGTAGCAGCCTTTCTTCTAAGTTATTTCTTACTAGATAAAATTTTTAAAAAAGAAATGTATCAGAGCTTCTTTTAAAAAACTTTTTATATATGTGTTTCTGGGTACTGTTATCGGTGCCAAATTAGGCCACACATTATTTTATGAATTTGGGTATTATAAAACTCATTTAGGAATGTGGGGCTTTCACCGGTGTTACAATTCATGATTTTACCAATTCTTATTTATAGACTTTTTTTTAAGATGGTGGTTGAAAGGTGAGATCAATTAGTAGCAGTAAAAGCCGTGACCAAAATCGTATTAAGGATTGATTAAAATCATGTTCGCCGACGCAATAAATTATGTTACTTTTAAATGCTTAAATGAAAAAGATAATTTCCATATTATTACCGGTACTTTACACCACTAGCTCGTTTGCAATAACAATAAATGTGCATTATTGCGGTGGTAAGTACTTGGGATTATCTTTGGCCAATTTTGGAGGATCAGTACATTGCAGTTGTGGTATACATGATTCCACTCATAGAGGTTGCTGTTCGAATAAAACTATTTGCGTAAAAACTGATAATCATAAAACGGTTCAGCAATATTGGGTAAGCCCCAATTTTTCAGACTTCAATATGCCAGTGTATTTTATTAATATGTCGGTGACTTATCCCCAAGCTGTTTCTCTCAACAGTCATTATTCTTCATCCGGCTTTATACGAAGTCATTCCCCATCGTTCCTTACTTTTATTTGCACTTACCGGATTTAATATTCTTTCCCACCAGTCAGGCTGGTATTTTTAAACCTTCATCATTCAGGATAAAGAAAATCTTTTGTATGGTTTTCCGTTTGTCTTCCTCATATAAGGTTTCATATTTCCATCTGCCAGTATAGATTCAAGCGGTTTCAATCTCTCTCATTATTTATTAAAACGGTGTTCCATCAATGACGACTTCCACATTCCATATTAAAAATATGTGCTGCGAACGGTGCATTATTGAAGTAAAAAGAATTTTTCAAAATGCAGGCATAGCGCCACTAACAGTTCGCCTCGGCGAAGTGGTTGTTAAAAAAGCAGTTTCGCCAAAGGCACAAGATAAGGTTATGAAAAATCTTGAGGCCAGCGGGTTTTCACTGGCATCTTCTGATGATGAAAAACTGGTTGTAAACATACAGGCATTGTTAGTTTTCTACCTGAGAGAATATTTATTGCAAAAGAAAAAATTATTTAAAATTTCCAGCTACCTCTCTAAGCAGTTAAATAAAAGTTACTCTCTGTTGAGCAGGGTTTTTAAGAAGAATACGGGTATTACAATAGAAAAGTATTTTATCAAATTGAGAATAGAAAAGGCAAAGGAACTATTAATCTTAAATCAAATTGATATTGCTGAAATAGCCTGGTTATTGGGATATAGTTCCTCGCAAAATTTCAGCACACAGTTTAAAATAGAAACAGGAAAAGCACCCGGAGAGTACCGGGTGGATCCCGAACCGGAAAGAATTCAATTGCCCAGATTGGTAAAACAAAATTTCAAACAATAAAGGCGATTGTTCAAACAATAAAAAATAGGGTGTTATGTATTTTTACACCTCGTGAAAAAATAATGAAATTTTAAACCAACAAACAAAATTTATAAATAGTAAAATCAAATATTATCACAAAAAAAAATAAAACAAAATGAAAAGTTTATAAATTGTTTTAATAGCAGCTATCCTGATGGCCCCCATTTTCGCATTGGTACAACATCAACATCTTCTATAATTTTGTAACTTGTCAAGATAAATCAGAAGTATTTTTGTGGAAGTGTAATGAAAAGTATTATAACCATACAATTAAAAGCAGCTTTTTTACTAACCGTATTTTCACTCAATACGGTAATTGGGCTTGCCTGCGCTGTTGGTATAGACATGGGTTATAATTCAAAGCATCATCATGATGATGACGAAGCAGCGGAGGCAGCAGTTCATGTTCATGCTTATGGTAAAAAACACAATCATCATAATGAAGCGGGTAATCATCAGCATAAAGCAGATGCTCACAAATCAAGCGATGGTAAAGACAATTGCTGTGATGATCAGGTGACGAAGTTTTCCCAGCTTGACAAATCGGTTCCTCAGTCATTGGCAGTTAATCCTATTTTCTTTGCAGCCTTCATTTCTTCATTTTATAACATAGATATTTTAATTTCTTCCCAGGCTACAAAAAGTACTAAATACTTTGTCCGAAGTCACCATCCACCCATTCCGGATATTCTTATAGCAATTCAGCGTTTCCAGATTTGATTATTATAACTGGGTTTGATGGCTTTTGCCCATCGAACTACTTGCATTTTGCCCAAATGGTAAATTGTATTTTCCAGTTATCGTAATTAATTTTTTATGTCTATAAACAATGATGCCGTTAGTTCATCTGAAAAACCCGATGAATTATTTGACCAAAATAATGTTAAGCAATTCGTAGCACTTTTTAATTATGCCACTATTGGTATAGTTATCACTGACAAAGGGGGGGTTATCATTAATTTCAATAAGTATATTGAAATTCAATTTGGTTATACCAAAGCCGAAGTTTTGGGTAAAACTGTGGAAGTATTATTGCCTCAATCCATTCACGCAAAACACGAGAGTTATCGAAATAAATTTCATCAGCATCCACAGAACAGGATAATGGGTGCTGGCAGGGATTTATATGCCAGGAAAAAAGATGGAACCGAATTTCCCATAGAAGTAAGTCTAAGCCATTACCGTTTAAATAATGAAGAATTTGTAATTGCTTTTGTTGTTGATATTACCATTAGAAAGAAAAATGAAGACCTCTTTTTGGAACAGCAAAATGAACTGCAGCGGGCTACTATAGAGGTGAAAACTATGAACAGAGAGCTTGAACAAAAAATTGAGGAACGCACAATGATGCTAAAAGAAACATTAGCCGAACTGGAAAAATCTAAAGAAGTAATAAACCAGGCATTAGTAGCGGAAAAAGAATTGGGTGAATTGAAAAGCAGGTTTGTTACAATGGCTTCACATGAATTCCGAACTCCGCTAAGCACCATTTTTACTTCACTTTCCTTAATAGAAAAATATACAACTACGGAAGAGCAGGATAAAAGAGAGAGGCATGTTTTACGCAGTAAAGAAGCAGTAAATAATATGAAGAGTATGCTGGAAGACTTTCTGTCGTTAGGCAAACTGGAGGAAGGCAAAATTGAACCCCATATTTCTCAATTTGACATAACACAACTTGTAGAAAATATTATAAATGAAGTACAAGGCTTAAAAAAAGCAGGGCAAAAAATTATCTATGTTCATCATGGTAAATTAGATATATTCTCAGACCAGTCAATATTAAAAAATATTGTCATCAACCTGCTCTCCAATGCCATAAAATTTTCTCCCGAAAATTCAACTATTAACCTCAATAGTTTTGTTGATGATGATAAAATACAGATTGCTATAAAAGATGAAGGCATAGGTATTTCAGCGCATGATTTACAGCATCTCTTTGAACGTTTTTTTCGTGGAAAGAATGCACTGAATATTGAGGGGACAGGATTAGGAATGGCAATTGTTGCCAAATATTTGCAAATGCTGAATGGAACAATTAATTGTAACAGTGAGCTAAATGGCGGTACTGAGTTTATTGTAATGCTTGATAAGAAGTAATGAGCCTGTCAGGGCTTACTTATTGTATTGCTCAACTACTTCTTTCGAAAAACAAATTATGAAACAAATTTTATTGATTGAAGACAATAAGGCGGTAAGAGAAAATACGGCTGAACTTCTTGAACTGGCCAACTACAAAATGTTAGTAGCCGCCAATGGCAAAGTTGGTGTGGACCTGGCACTGAAGCATAAGCCCGACCTGATAATTTGTGACATTATGATGCCTGAATTAGATGGTTATGGCGTGTTGCACATGTTGAGCAGAAACAAAGAGACTTCCACAATTCCGTTTATATTTCTTACTGCAAAAACAGAAAAGACGGAATTAAGAAAAGGTATGGAAATGGGCGCCGATGACTTCATAACAAAACCTTTTGATGATGTGGAATTACTGAAAGTAATTGAAATAAGATTGAAGAAGGCAGAGACTTTAAAGAATCAATTATCACAGGATATTACAGATATGAACGATCTTATTCAAAATGTTGCTGCATCCACTAATATTAAACTCACCTCCGACAAAAGAGAAATAAGTATTTATAAAAAAAAGCAGACGGTTTATTCAGAAGGGAAAAGACCTTTTGCTGTATATCATATATTGTATGGAAAAATAAAGACATTCAAAGTGAATGATTTTGGAAAGGAACTGATAACTGGTATTTATACAGGGGGTGATTTTATTGGATATACTACGGTGCTGGAAGAAACAGCTTATGCAGATACGGCAGAAGTGCTGGAGGATGCTGAATTAATGATTATTCCAACAGCAGATTTTCTACAGCTAATTTATAATAACCCCCAGGTATCAAAACAGTTTATAAAATTGCTTACAAAAAATGTTTTGGAAAATGAAGAAAAACTATTGACTATTGCATACCAGTCTCTGCGTAAAAAAGTAGCTATCGGGCTAATAGAAGTTTTTGATAAATTTAAAACCAAACTATGCCCTAAACCGGAACTTATTATTTCAAGACAGGATTTATCGCATATTGTGGGTGTTGCTACCGAGTCGCTTGTACGAACCCTCAGTGATTTTAAAGCCGGGAAACTGATTGAGTTAAAAGAAGGAAAAATTGTAATTCTTGAAGAAAAAAAATTACGCGATTTTCTTTTGTAATTCAAAGTGCATAGTGATTAAATAAATCAACTTGTATGAAAATGTTTACTTGCGGCGTTTTGTTTTTGAAGTGTCCAGCTATCTGTTAATGAAGTTTCAATCCAAAGGTTATTAGATCTTCTTAAAACCTTGACAGTTAAGTTTAATAAATCTTTAAATTGATTTATTAGCTCTGCAACCGTAGTGCTATCATTGATAATAATTGCACAATCTTTACAAAAGTTTGAATTATTTTCATTAAGATTATCGTTACACGAACATTCTATTTTTAGATAGGGAAATATTTCGCAAAATGTTTTTTGTATTTCCTCAAACGACTTTACTGCTTCAACTCTAATTTCCATAAACAAGCTTTTAAAATAAGCAATTCATATTGCCAGCCTTAATTCTACTTATAATTGAATAAGCTTTAATCTATATCAAGCATCTTTAAAGTTCTATACTGATGCGAATAGTTCTTTGCACTTCATTGAATCTTATCATTTTGGTTTTTCCTGGTATAATATTTAGCCGGGAACTTTATCAATAAGCTTTAAATCACATTAGCATAATAGATATATACGTAAAAGTAAGAACGAGAAAATTATAGCCGGTTGATGTTAATCAACCACGCAGTTGAGAATAATCAAGAAGCCTTTTCAAAAGCTTCTTCAATACCTGGTAACAAGAACAAATCCCCAACTAAAACTTTTTTAAAGAATATAAAAAGACGGGAACGCAAGGCTGTATGGGAAAATTATTTTTTGTTAGTTGCCCATCTTGATTTGCTTGACGAAAAACAAATGCATTCTTGATTTACATCAACCCGAGACAGAAAACCGGGCTATACTTTTACAGAAGATAATTAAAGATGATGATGAACCAGAATAAATCCAGGATGATGATGAATGAGAGCATGAAACAGGACAGTAAAAAGGCTAATGATCACAATAGCGATCACTAAAACAAAATCCGCACAGATCAAAATAGTAAATGTTTAATAAAAATGATGGCAACCCTTAAATAAATACAATGAAAAAAAATCATATTCTCTGGATGATTGTTGGCTGTGGCCTTCCTCTTTTGCTGATATTTTTTGCACCGGCATTGGGGTTGGGTTCCGGCATTACCCTGCTAATCTTTATACTGGCCATGTTTGCATGCCATTTATTTATGCCTATGCATGGTCATGGAACTCATAAGCATGATAGTGACGGCGAGGAGCAACAAAATTCTCAAACATCTAAAACACAAAATCATGCACACCACCATTAATGTAAAAAAATTTGGTTTCGCAACAGGCCTTACCGGCGCTTTGCTATACCTGGGATGTGCTATAGTAATGGCAACGGTTGGTCATGATGGCACCGTAAGATTTTTTAACAGCCTGCTACACGGACTTGATGTTTCAACAATTGTAAGGATGGATGTGCCCTTATGGGAAGGCGGTGTGGGCATCGTAGAAACATTTGTTCTCGGCTGGTTGATTGGGGCATGCATTGCGGGTTTCTACAATGCTTTTGTATATAATAAAAAATAAAAAGATTTTAAAAAAATGGATAGAAGAAAATTTTTAGCTACAGGAGCGTTAAGCACAGCCGGTGTTGTATTTTTCCCCGGTAATCTATTAGCGAAAGAAACGATAAATAATTCCGGATCAAAATTCCCTTCTCCAATTCCTTTTAAAAAAGTAGGCGATTGGAAAGAGTTTGAGCTTTACATTGATATAAAAGTTCATGAACCTGCTCCTGGGTTTCAATATCATACCCTGGCTTTTAACGATATGATTCCGGGCCCTGAAATCAGGGTGCAATATGGAGATAAAATCCGGGTAAAGTTTAAGAACAAAACCGGTTTAAACCATACTATACATTGGCACGGTTTACATGTGCCCTGGCGCATGGATGGGGTTCCTTTCGTAACCCAGCTTCCTGTAATGCCCGATAATGAATTCGTGTATGAATTTGAAGCCAAACCTGTCGGCACGCACTTTTACCATTGCCATTGGGGCACATTGATGCACATGCAGGCGGGTATGTATGGCAGTATAATAATTGAAGATCCGGCTGACCCAATCAAAAAGAAATTCAATTATGACCGGGAGTACACGCTTGTTTATTCATCGCACGATGTAAATTTTGTTCGCACAGAAATGAACCGCATGCTTACCCGCATGAAGGAGCGGAGTTACTTAATGAAAGAAGGCCGCTTTGATCATGAACGCTGGTCTGTATTTGATGATCATAAACAATTAGACGAGGCACTAAAAAATGGGTACAAGCCACCGTACACACTCTCCAGACGGGCTCCTGCAGAATTGCCGGAAGCCAACTGGTTTACGGTAAATGGAAAGTCATATCCTGACACACCTAATTTATTAATAAAGTCGGGAGAAAAAATAAGGGTACGACTTATTAATGCAGGAGCAGTGGACCACCATCTGCATTTACATGGCCACGATTTTTGGATGGTGGCAGATGACGGGATTCCATTACCACACCCGTGGCAGAGAAATACGGTTGCTCTTACGCCGGGCAAAACCTACGACATTATCATTGAAGGGAACAACCGTGGCATCTGGACATTCCATGATCATGATACCCGCAAAGTAACCAACAACGGGCTGTATCCGGGTGGTAACCTGCTGGCATTGGTATATGAAGATTTACCTGCTGATGAATTAATCATTTCAAAACATAGTGGCAACAACATGTTTAACGGAATGCAGAAAATGGATATGAATGAACATGAAGGGATGGATATGGGTAAAAGTAATATGAACATGAAAAAGATGCTTTTTGGGGAAGATAAGCTACCTAAGATTGCATTGGACGAATAAATATTTTATAAATAGAATAAAAATTTATTAATAATGCGAAAGAGAATTATTATTTCAGTGTTGGGTTTAATTATTTCCGCCTTCAGTGCCCGGGCACAAAATGAAGGAGAAGAAGTGCTTCCGCAGATAGAAATTGGATTTAAAACAATTACAACCGGTAACTACTACAATAATAAAGGAACGGCATCTTTAAATATACCTGTGCTTAACGAAGGCGACAAGGCGCTCACCGACTTTTCTGATTCGTATCTTATGCTGGGTGTGAGCCAAAAATTGTACAAGGGGTGGCGGGGGCAAATGGTGCTGGGATTTACATTCCCTGATGTTAACTCTGGCCTGGGCCAGGTATTTTATAACCAGGTAATGCTGAAGATTGAAAACGAGAAGAACATAATTAAGTTGGGCCGAACCACTTCTCAAACGACGCTTACGGAGTTTTCCACTTTCAGGGATGATGACGCCTTACAGTATAACTATGTGCTCAATCCCTTTTCAAGCGGCATTAATACGCAGGATAATCAATATGCTAACGTATTAGAATACACGCATATTTTTGGTCAAAAAATTTATGCCACTTTTCATGGCGAAAATTACATGGATTTTCAAAGCCCTAATCAGCTTGATATAAACGGGCTGGGCGGTTCCCTTGTGTACCGGGTGGCGCAAAGCCAGGTATGGAACCGCAATGTACTTCAGCAAGCAGGAATTAGTGTAAATAACTTCATCAATACACCTGTGAAGATGAATGATGAAAATAAAAAAACACTTACCAGCCTGGTTGGTGCCGCCACATTCAATATAAAACCCGACCCTGTGCACTTTATTGATCTTAAAACGCAGGTGATTCACAATTTCGGCCTCGATGAAGTGAAAGACATAATAAATTATGACGATTATACACGCAGCAAAGGCACTGCTTATTTTGGTATGCTGCGTTACCTGAACAGAAAGCTGGAAAGGCCGCGGTACCAGGTTTCGGCCGGTTTTGGCTATAAAAATTTCTCCAATGTTGCTAATAACACAAACCAGTGGATGTTTATTTCTAATTGTTTTTATCGCATTGGCAACAATTTCGATTTGCTTTTTCAATACAGATACAATCAAAATAATGGAGCACTAATACCGCTGCTCGGCGAAAGCCAGCATCGCTTGCAGGCTGGCATTGCTTTTACATTTAATAAAGTATTTAATAACCAGTTTGATGACAGGAATTCTATTCTCAATCTTGAACATGGGTACATCAAATAGTTCTTAAAACAAAAAAATGATGCAATAAACCTGGTTAAAATTGTCACTAATTATCGAATAAAATTTCTATAAATATGGCATCACCACAAAAGAAAATTTAATGAAAATATTATTAGCAACAGATGGTTCTTCGCACAGCAAAGAAATGGTTAAAAAATTTTCACGTACAGCCTTCGCTCCCAATACCGAAGTACGTATTATCTCTGTATATGACAGGTCTCCGCAAACAACGAGTGTTGATCCAGCCGGTATATCTAACGAATATTATGTTGCGGTAGAGAAGGATTTACAAAAAAGGGCGGAGGATGCAACTGAAAATGCAGCCGCTGCTTTAGGCAGGAAGAATCCAACACTTTCTGTATCTACTGCAGTTATCAAAGGTGTTCCCAAAAGTATTATCCTAAATGAAGCCGAAAAATTTGAGGCTGATTTAATTGTTGTTGGGTCACATGGTTCTGGAGCCATCGCTGGTTTTCTGCTGGGATCAGTTTCTCAGGCAGTAGCGCTACATGCAAAATGTTCTGTAGAGATAGTTCGTATTCCAGATAGTAACACAATAAAAACAAAAGAGAAATGAAAATGAAATATGCTTTAACCGTAAGCTGATTTTAAAATTAAGGAGTAAAAATTAAGGTTCCAATACACCTTACTTTAAGATTTACCTAATGAAGCTAAAATGAAAATAATGATAAATAAAACTACAATCAATAATTAGAAGTTCAATTCTTATTAAGGCATGACAGAATATTTTAAAAAAAACAAAACTCATGAAAATATTATTAGCAACAGATGGATCTATACATAGCAACGCAGCTGCTGAGGAAGTTGCCAACAGGCCGTTTGCTGCTGGCACGCAAGTGCTTGTATTATCAGTGTACGAGTACACAACAATCATAGTTTCCGAACCTCCCCAAATGGGTGGCTTGGCTGGGGGCTATGAAGAAGCCGGCTATACCGCTATAGATCTAGCGAAAAAAGCCGTTGAAATTGCCTCTGAAATCATTAAAGAAAAAAATCCGACTTTATTAATATCCACCAAAGTGATTAATGAAGCTCCGAAACAAGGTATTTTAAATGAAGCAGAGACGTTCGATGCTGATTTAATTGTGGTTGGTTCCCATGGCCAGGGAGCTTTATCACGCTTTCTGATCGGTTCGGTTTCCCATGCTGTGGCATTGCACGCGAATTGTTCCGTAGAAATTGTTCGCAAGCGCGGTTTGGTAGATGGAATTGAAGAGAGTTAGCTATTATGGTTTGTATTAGATATCGACGGAATAAATAAGAATTTAAAAGAAAAATATGAAACAGTTCAATACGCTTACAAAAGACGAAAAGGAAGCGCTGCTTAAATTTCCAGCATACATATCCCTCCTTGCAGCCAATAGTGATGGCTTGCTTGATAAGACTGAGAAAAAAGAAGCGTTCAAATTAGAGCATATAAAAACATTTTCTGCTGATCCGCTGCTTGCTGGATTTTATAAGGAAGCTGATAAAGTATTTAAAAATAATTTGGAACAGCTTGATAAAAATTTGGCTGAGGGCAGAGAAAGCAGGGAAGCTACTATAAAATATGAATTAGCGAAACTTGAAAAAATAATATTCAAGCTGGGAGAGGATTATGCTTCAGCAATGCACCGCAGTATGAAATCATTCAAAGACCATGTATCAAAAGCACACCAAAATGTGTTGATTGATTTTATTTTCCCTATACCGATCAAAGGGCTTTCAGACTAAAGTTTTTTTTGAATATTTGAAAGTGAAAGAAGACAAATGAAAAAAATTAAAGTAGCAATAAATGGTATGGTGTTATTAGCAAGCATATAGCCGATGCAGTAACACTACATGTTAATGTAAAAAAAATAAAAAAATGAAACTATTATTTGCAACAGATGGCTCTGCCTTCAGCCAGACGGCTCTTGAAGAAATTGCAAACAGGCTTTATCCGCCCGAAAGCAGTGTGCACATTCTTTCAATTATAGATAATATCGTATTTACATCAGGCAATGCCCCTATGGGAGAAATGAACGAATATTATGCTGAAGCGACGCGGATGGCTATGACAAAAGCCAAGGATAATATAGAAAAGGCGGAGAAAGTTTTGCAAATGAACAATCCAGCGCTGGCTGTTACTACAGCAATAATAAATGGTTCCCCAAAAAGTGTGATCCTTGACGAAGCCGAAAAATTGGAAGTGGATTTAATCATTGTAGGATCTCATGGTTATGGGGCTGTAAAACGTTTTCTGCTTGGCTCAATTTCCCAGGCAGTAGCATCTCATGCAAAGTGTTCTGTAGAAATTGTGAGAATTAAAAATAAGAAGTAGCCAATCGGAATTTTAAAATAAGCGGATGAATAAGTTATGATATGAAGTCAATTGACATAGACCTTTCCCCCAAACCGGAAAAAATATTGGGTAAATTGTTATCGTGAGTGGCATAAAGAAACGGAGCATAAAATGAGAAAAATATTGTAGAAACTACCATTCATAATCGGTCTTGTTTTGAGAAGAATACGGTTTGTGAAATGAATTGAATTTGAGGAATGCACTATAGTTATAAAAATAAAAAGGGCCATGAAAATTGGTCTCATTAATAAACAAACAAAATAAAATAAAAAGTTATGGAAAAATTAATCACACACACCTATCATGTAGGTGGAATGAGTTGCGGCGGATGTGTTGCAACCGTAAAAAATAAATTATCTGCAGCAAAAGGAGTAACATCCGTTAACGTGGACCTAGGCAACAAGCAGGCGGAAATAACTTCATCAGAAGAAATAAAAACAGAAACGCTTCAGGAAGCTTTAAGCAAAACACATTATACCATTGATGAGGTTAGAGCTTAAACAATTTAAGATGGCTTAAAATCAAATGAATATTCTCTACCAATCTAAAAATTAAAATTATGCACATGTATGACGGCTACCATTTCTGGGGAATGCACCTTATATGGTGGTTCATCTGGATCTTTTTTTTAATCTGGATTTTCGCAACGCCTTGGGATGTTCCCGGCCAGAAAAAAAAGAACGACTCACCTCTTGATATTTTACAAAGGCGTTTTGCTTCAGGGCAAATCACAAAAGAACAATACCTTGAACAAAAAGCAATTCTTTAAAATGATCTGGCTACAAATAAATCCAAATCATGCAAAATAAATTAAATACATATTTAAACCATTCGCCGCCTGAAAACAGGATGCTTACATGCCCTGCTGGTTGCTACGAAGCAAAAAGATTAATAACCTCAGTTTGCATAATAACAAAATCAATTAACGAACATCTGCCTAAGGCCAATTAAACCTTTGGAAAAAATATTTACAAACCAAAAAAATAAACATTATGACCGATCAACAATATCAAAAATGCATAGATGCCTGTCTCGAATGTGCAACAGAATGTAATCACTGTGCAGTTGCATGCCTTGAAGAAAAAGAAGTACAACATCTTACGCATTGCATCAGGCTCGATCTGGAATGTGCCGTCATTTGCCGCGCATCAGCAGAGTTAATGACTACAGGAAGCGCTTACGCACCTCAGTTATGTGAGCTGTGTGCAGCCATTTGCAACGCCTGCGCAGAAATATGCGAACAGCATGCAAACATGGGAATGGAGCATTGCAGGGAATGCGCCGAAGCCTGCAGGGCATGTGCCAAAGAAACCATGGAAATTGCCAAAGAGGCTACAAATAAAGATGAGGGTATCCATCAAGATGAATGTGCGATCCTTTCCCGTGCAGCGGCAGAATTAATAAGCTTGGGAAGTGCATGGTCTAAACAAATCAGCGAGCTAAATGCAAGCGTTTGCAATGCCTTTGCTGAAGAATTAGAACACCATGTAAATACAGAAATGACAAATTCCAGGGAATATTCTAAGAGGGCCACTGAAGCGCATCAGCACTTGGAAATGCAGGATAATGAAAGTAAAGAAGATAAACCAAATGAATCAAAAAATGAAGAACAGCCGGTGCAGCAGAAAGAAACTATCAAGAAGAAGAAAAAACACTCTTCCGCTTTATTAGCTGCTTCCATGGGTCGTAGCGCATTAGATCGTGTGTATGCCCGTTCATCAAGTGCTGTAAGGGGTAGAAGCGGCCTTGCAAATACAGGCACAATCATTACTTACGCGGGGGATGAGTAAATCCAGCTTATATCTTTTCGAGAGAGCATTAGAAAAATAAACCGGCTTGGTGAAATTGATTAATAAAAAATATTTACTCTTTCACCTGGTTGTTTTTTAAAAGAATATAGAGCAGAACTGTTTTTAAATAAAAGCGAAAAGCTTTTAAGGGTGACTTCTATTGTCATAAATCATGCAGATTATTTGGTGTTTTGTTTTCACATTGCCTGTACTTCTCTTTCATATAAAGAATTTTTCACAGGTTCAAGGAATTTCCTCACAGAATTTGTGGCTGCATGTTCGTCTTGCTTAACCGGTAAATATGCTCTGGTGATTATATGTCAATTTCGTTGCGGTCGGCAATATTTTATAATGATAGTCGAAATTATAAAATAGATGAACAAAATAAGTAACATACGGGTAGATGTAGGAAAGTCTCTGTTTTAATTGACTTTTAACAATAGCAAAAAGAATTCAAGTGGCAGAAAAAAGCGCCTTATTTAGTTGCATTTTTCAAAGCTTAAAAAAAATCGAAAATTAATTTGCCGAATGCCCTTTTACTGCACTTAATGGGAAATGCATAACATCCTCATAAGCATTACAAACTCCATTTCTATTTTGTCTACAAAACTGCCAGGGCCATTCTTCAGAAAGATTGCTTTGTCAGCACAGGAGCAAATAACAGGATTTTTATTTAATAACTCACGTTACGCAAATTTATACAGATTAACTTTGAGAAATGAAAATGCATAAATCGTCATTATTAGATTTATACACAGACTATTTAATAGCTGGATATAATCAGGCCACAGCTACCGGTTTTTCAGCGGTTTTGGATAATCAAGTAACCCATGACATGGCAACGCAGTTATAAAGCAGTGGCTATATAAGTTCGCGTAGATTGTGGAGTATTGTAAAACCTATGTGTGAAGAGATAGAAGATGAAAATGGGGTTCTGATTATAGACGATTCCATAGAGGCAAAACCTTATACAGATTGCAATGATTTAATTTGCTGGCATTTCGACCACACTGTAAACAGAAGTGTAAAGGGTGTAAATTTTGTATCTGCGATATACGACAATTGGAAAATGAGTTTACCGGTAGGTGTTTGTTTTGTAAACAAGGATGTTAGCTACGTTGATAAAGAGGGTAAAACAAAAAGGAAAAGTAGCGTTAGCAAGCAGGAGCATTTCAGAACATTGGTAAAGCATGCACGCAACATTTAAGATTCAGATATGTATTAGCTGATAGCTGGTTTGCTTGTTCAGACAATATGCAATTTGTGATGGAAGATTGTGGGAGGGATTTTATAATGGCGATGAAAGAAAATAGAAAAGTGGCCTTGAGCAAAGAAGACAAGGCCAATGGAAAATATATAAGCATTAAAGAAGCTGTGCCAGAGAAGTGTGTTCGGCCAGTTCACGTTGAGCAATTGGCTTTCCCAATACTCATCGCTAAGCAAGTTTTCAAAGACGGAAATGGAGTTGCCGGCACACTTTATCTGGCCTGTAGTGATTTGAGCTTATTATATGAGCAGGTAACTACAATTTATCAAAGACGATGGAAAGTAGAAGAATATCAAATCCATAAAAAGTAACACGGCATTCCCAAAATCACCGACAAGAACAAGCATGACACAGCAATCGCATTTCATTGCCTCCATAATAACTTATGTAAAATTGGAGCGATTGAAAATTCGGTGTTCAAAAAATCATTTTGCATTAAAGTCACTTATGTTAGGAAACCAACAAAAGCCGCATGGTATACTATGCAAAAATTCTCTTCGACAAATGCCGCTTAAAATTGAGGATAAAAATGCGTAACATCAGTTAATAAGTTACTTAACAATTCAACCTTCAACTCTTCAGGCTTACAATTATCTCGGCAAATTCAGAAGCAATTAATGAGGCCCCACCAACAAGGCCACCATCAACATCCTTTTTTCCAAAAATTTCTTTTGCGTTGTTTGCTTTTACACTTCCTCCATACAAAATAGAAATGCTTTCAGCAATTTCATTTCCATACTTTTTGGCCAAAACATCTCTTATCTGAGCATGCATTTCCTGCGCCTCCTCTGCACTCGCAGTCTTGCCGGTGCCTATCGCCCAGATTGGTTCATAAGCAATTAAAAAATTTTCAATTGCAGAAGACTCCAAATGAAATAAACTTTCCTTCAATTGTGTTTCTACATATTCGTTTTGAGATCCTTTCTCCCTTATTTGCAACGATTCGCCACAACAAAAAATAGGCTTGAGGCTGTGCTTGAGGCAAACATCCACTTTCTTGGCAAGCATTTTATTGTCTTCCTTAAAATATTCCCTCCGTTCACTATGGCCGATAATTACATATTTTATTTTACAGGATGAAAGCATTGGCGCACTTATCTCTCCGGTAAATGCCCCCCATTCTTTTGTATAACAATTTTGTGCAGCCGCAAAAAATCCTTTACTGTCTTTTATCTTATCGTTTGCCAAAAGTAAATACGGGAAAGGAACACCGAACACGGCCTGCTGATCTGGCTTAAGTAAAATACTTTTACTCACAATTTCATCCAACAATTCATTGGCCTGTTGAAGGTCTAAATTCATTTTCCAGTTGGCTGCTGCAATTTGTTTTCTCATTTTTTTATTTATTAATAAATTCTGGCTTACGTTTTAAGAAGTTGCAGATAAAGTTTTATCTGTAAATCCTTCAACCTTGGTACGGTAGCAAATTATAGAAGACATTACGCAAGAGCATCACGACCTATCCTGGCTCGCTATCGGACAGGTATAGAAACAGGCGACCGCATAGAAATTAAAGGAGGCCTCAAGGTAGGTGAAAATGTTTTCTTACAAACTATTTGGTTGCTGTATTCCCGTCTTCAAACTCAGCCATTCAAATTATACGCTAAAACTCATTTAGCTCTTGATGAAAAACAAGTACCGCCTTGATTTGCATCAATTCTTTAGATTAAAGGGCTTCCTACTTTTACTAAAGTTTAAGTACAGGTCAATCGTAGCCTCATTCATAATTCATTAGTGTATTTAAAATAAAAAAGAGTATGGATAAATTAATCACATCGAGAGCAGATAGATGTGATTTCAGGTGGACATGTAAAAATTGAAAAGTCAAAAAATATATTGCTCTCTCAATGCACCCGGAAGTAAAATCAGACAACCCCGGAAAATGCCCCAGGAGCGGAATGGAATTAATAAAGAAAGATTAATTAAAACGGGCAACAGCGATACTGAAGAACGGGCAACAGCGCATCTGAAGACAATTTTAAAAAATAATAAAAGATGAAAATTCAAAAAACGATGGCCATAGTATTTGCTTCACTGCTTATGCTTGTAATGTCCTTTACAGCTAACAATTCCTTTGCACAAACTAAAACAAAAGCTGCAACGATGAAGGATGGCTGTATGATGAAAGACGGTAAAATGATGGTAATGAAAGATGGTGAAACAATGCCAATGGAAAAAGGCATGACCATGAAAAATGGAACAATGGTTATGACTAACGGCGAGTGCACTATGAAAGATGGTAAAAAGATGATGATGAAAGAAGGCGATTGTATGGAAATGAGTGGAAAAATGGGCGAATGTTCCATGATGAATAAAAGCATGAAAACCTCAAAAATGAAGAAAAAGGAAAAATAGGCCACTGTTTTACTCTTGGCCCAATGCACCCCGAAGTTACGGGTGATAAAATTGGTAAATGCCCAAATGCGGAACTGGTTTAGCAAAGAAAAATTAGCTAATCCGGGGAACCGGAGAATTAAAAATATTTGTAACAAATAAAATAAAAAAGTCATGGAAAAATCACTCACACATACCTACCATATCGGCGGTATGAGCTGCGGCGGCTGTGTGTCAGCAGTTAAACAAAAATTATCCGGTGTGCCTGGTGTAACATCTGTAACAGTTGACCTGGGAACGAAAGAAGCGGAAATCATTTCATCTAAGGAGATAGAAACAGAAATGCTGCGGCGGGCTTTCAATAATACACATTATACCATCTCGGAACTTAACGATTATGTTAGTTAAGCGTATCTGCTATCCAACTAAAAATAAATTAAGTAAATATTAAGTAAAATTTTAAAAACAAAAAATCATGCACATGTACGAAGGTTATCATCTCTGGGGAATGCACCTGATATGGTGGTTCATTTGGATCGTTTTTATAATCTGGATTTTCGCAACGCCCTGGAATGTTCCGGGCCAGCAAAAAAAGAAAGACTTGCCGCTGGACATTTTACAAAGGCGTTTTGCATCAAATCAAATAACGAAGGAAGACTATCAGGAGCGAAAGAAAATTTTAGAAAATGACATAGCAACGCATTGAACCCGGATGCTCACGATACAATGAAAAAAAGCAAAAACTATAATCATACAAAATGAAATCAAATGCAGAATTACAAAAAGATGTGCAAGATCAAATCAGTTGGACACCTACGCTAAATCCGGCAGAAATTGGTGTAACAGTAAAAGATGGCCTTGTTACGTTAACGGGTGTCGTTGACGTTTATTCAAAAAAGCTGGCTGCTGAAAACGCTGCCAAAAAAGTGAAAGGGGTAAAAGCGGTGGCCGAAGAAATTACTGTAAAATATAGCGATAGTAAAATAAGCGATACAGAAATCGCCACTGCTATTTTAACTGCTTTGCAAAGGAACAGGGAAGTGCCGGATGGCCGGATAACCTTCGGAATTGAAAATGGAGTGGTCACCCTTACCGGCGAGGTAGACCGGAAGTTTCAAAGTAAAGCTGCTGAAGAAACCATTAAATTTCTTCCCGGCGTGGAGCTGGTTTTTAACCAGATTACTATAAGTGCTAACACCTGTAATGTCGAAAAGCAGGCAATAGAAAATGCACTCGGTCGCAATGTTGTTATTGATGCAAAGAATATTTCGGTAAATGTTTGTGAGCATGTTGTTACGTTAAAAGGCGCTGTGGCTTCGTTGATCCAAAAAGAGGAAGCAGGAAAAATGGCATGGTACGCCCCTGGTGTGGATGATGTGAAAAACGATTTAGTTATAGATTATGATGAGTAGCTTTTATTCTGTACGAAGGTCGGGCTTATAGTTATCATTTCTGGGGAATTCGCTTTTGGGGGGCTTCTGGTTTATTTTTCTCGTTTCATTATTCGAAGGTACACCCGTACATCTGTAATAGTTAACCTGGGAACGAAAGAAGCCGAAATCATTTCATCTAAGGAGATTGAACAGATACGCTCCGCGTGCCTTTGGTAAAACACATTATACCATTTCAGAACTTAACGTCAAAATAGGTTAAGCGAACTTGGTACCCAACAAAAATTAAAAATCATGAAAAAGATTATATGGATATCAGCAGGAATTTTCACAGCGATGCTCTTTGGCATACCGGAAAAAGCTTAAAAATAAAATATGGCTATGACAATCAATATGCAAATCTGCTGGCTTTTTATAGTAGCGATACCCATAGCCTGTATTTCATGGACGATAACGCATGAAGAAGTATTTCGTGAACCGAGAGAATATTTTGTTAAGCGAAGTCTGCATTGTAAACTTTATTAGAAAGAAAGTTTTTCTATCTGTTCACCTGCGAATATTGCTTTAGTCACTACGTAACAATTTTAGTATTGGCCTTTACAGGATACAAACTATTGCTTGATGATTGGCGGGGCTATGTATTTGCAGGATTTTCATTAGTATGGATAGCCAACATTTATATGAGTTTGCTTGGGCTTATTCGTCAGGATATAAAAAAAGATAAAACTGAAATTAAAGCGATGGAAGAAAAAGCAGATAAAAAATAAGATTGGGCAACAGCAAAAATTACCGCACCAAATAAGGCTGCGGAGATCACTAACAATCTAAATATACAAATCATGAAAAAGATTATATGGATATCAGCAGGAATTTTCATTACGATGCTCTTTGGCTGCAAGGACAGCTATAACAAAGACAGCTATAATAAGGTGTCATCTGAATATGATAAGTCCGTAGATTTTACCAAATACAAAACGTTTTCCTGGTTGCCGGATGTGGCAGATACAATTAATTCGCCTTACAATAACGATATTATCCGTAATAATATACGCAACTATTTTGGGCTGTGTATGAGTGACAGGGGATATTCTTTTGATGCTGAAAACCCTGACTTGTTAATGCAATTAGTTATTACGAATACGAAAAAGGACAGAACGGATAGTAACCGTACAAACTCTTACTATTACAGCCCATACTATTATGGAAGCGGTTACTATTCACCTTACCATTATAATTACTATTACAATGGCCACGGATTATACGGGAACGGGGATTACGGTCGTAACGCTGAATATAGCCGGACATATAACCAGAAATATGTAAATGGGTCTATTACTTTAATTTTTATTGACAGAAAAACAAACAAGGAAGTATGGCGTGGTACGGCTGAGGGTAATATCTACGATCCTTCACATATCAATAAGGATTTGCATCCCGCTGTACACGGCATAATAGATGAGTATCCTGTGAAATCTTTAGTAAAGCGTAGTCATAAAATATGATGAATGTAAGCAAGGTAATTACGTGGATGAATTTTGTATCAATTTAGAAATGCCTGCTAATTTCTATAAATACATTTTAAAATTTAAAAAATCGCAAACAAAATAGTATCAAAAAAGACAGCACAAAAGAAAATAAACCAGGTGTGAACTATTGTGAATTGATTAAAGATTAAGCAGTTAATTCAGCACAGTTTATAGTGAACAATTTAAAATATAAAAAATGAAATATAATTTATTAAAGCTAACCTTACTGTCTGGTATTGTTATGCTGGCCGGAACTATTATCATCCCAGGTTGTTACGGTAAAAAAGAAAAACCGACTGTTACCCAATCTGATATTGAGCGAGCGGCTTTGCAAACTTATGTGCCACCCGGCAAGCTTGATGAGTTTTATATGTTTATAGGCAATGGGCACTCCGGCAATGTGGGTGTGTACGGGCTTCCGTCAATGCGGCTCATGGTAACAATCCCGGTATTCACTCCGTATCCGGCAACCGGGTATGGATTCGATAAAGAGTCGAAAGAAATGCTCGGCGGCTATACCTGGGGCGATATACATCATCCATCCATTAGTGAAACGAACGGAGATTATGATGGGCGATGGCTGTTCGTCACCGATGAAGCCAATAACCGGATGGCACGTATTGATTTAAGAGATTTCAAAACGAAACAGATTCTTGGCCCGCTTCCAAACATATCGGGCGACCACTGCTCATCATTTGCTACAGAAAATACCGAGTACCTGCTCTCCGCTTCCCGTTTCTCCATACCACTGCCAAAGGGCACTTTTGAGAAGATTGAGGATTACGCAACAAAATATAAAGGCATTGTTGCGGGAATCGCCGTTGACCCCGGTTCGGGTGAAATGTCGCTGGGTTGGCAGGTGATGACACCTCCTTTTCAGTTTGATTACGGAGCTACAGGTAAGGGCCCAAGTAAAGATTGGGCTTTCTGGTCAACTTACAATAGTGAGAGAGCTACCGGCAAACTGGAAGCAACAACAGCCAAAAATGCAATGGATTACACCTTCGTAGTAAATTGGAAAGCTGCCGAAAAAGCCATTCAGGATGGCAAATTCAAAATGATTGGAGGTGCCAAAGTGATTGATCCCAAAGAGGTTCCCGGTGTAGCCTATGTTATTCCGGTGGCAAAATCGCCCCACGGTATTGATGTAAGTCCCGACGGAAAATATATTGTTGTTCCCGGGAAGTTAGCGCCTATTGCCACGGTATTCAGTTTTGAAAAAATGCTCACGGCTATTCAGAACAAAGATTTTACCGGCGATGAGGACGGCATTCCGGTGCTGAACCCCAATTCAATAAAAGTAGCTGAAATTAAAGTTGGGCCTGGTTCGCTGCATACGCAATTCGATGATAAAGGTTATGCGTACACCTCAACGTATGGAGAAGGCAAAGGCGGAGGCACTATTGTAAAGTGGAAATTGGGTACCTGGGAAATCGTGGATAAACTTCAGGTCAATTATAACATCGGTCATTTGGCTATTGCCGGAAGTGATTCAAAACATCCGGGCGGAAAGTACCTGGTTGCATTAAACAAAACCGGAAAAGACGGACAACATTTAAATGTAGGTCCCATGCAGCCCAAATCACTTCAACTCATTGACATTAGCGGAACGAAGATGAGATTACTGTATGATGCATTTACCGATCCCGAAACTCACTTTGCTCAAATTATACCTGCCAATAAGCTGAAGCCTATTCAGTTCTATCCGAAAGCAGAAAACAAGAATCTTAAAGCTATATGGGATCCTAAAGATGCGAAGATTGTCCGCAACGGTAAGAACGTTGAAGTGTACATGACAGCAGTTATGTCAAACTTTGCACCTAATACCATTGAAGTGAACGAAGGCGACAAAGTGACCATGTATATCACTAACATTGAACAGGACCGGGATGAATCACATGGTTTCGCCATAGATGAATATAACATGAGTGTAGTTATAGAACCGGGAGAAACAAAGACCGTAGAGTTCACCGCCGGAAAGCAGGGTGTCTTTCCGTTCTATTGCACGGTTTTCTGTTCGCCGCTGCATGAAGAAATGCAGGGGAATTTGCTTGTGAAAGGCGGAAACAGTGCAATGTCAGTGAAATGATTTTTTTATTTAACAATCACAATGAAGAAACAAATAATTCTAATAATTAACACAGTTTAAATTCTAAAATAATGACAACAACAATTGAAAAGAAACCAACAGGTTTAAAAAACAAATCTGAGCAGGGAAAAAAGGGTGCTGATGAAAAACAAAACGGAAGCGACAAACAAAAAAAAGCTTCTATCAAAAAAAAATAAAATAATGGAAACAAGCATCAAAAATTTACAGCATCAGAATTTGCACACTAATACAGGAGACCGAAACACCAAAAAGGAATTAATAATTGTAAGTGGCAGCAGCGGCTTAATAGGTTCAGCTTTAATTCATAAAATAGCATCACAATACTGGCTTGCAGGACTTGACAATGCGGGATATCCATATCCCCCTGCCGAAGCGGAATGTGTGTGCCTCGATATTACCAGCGATGCAAGCGTGAAATTTGCTTTCGAAAGAATACGATATGAATATGGAGGTAAGATAAGTGCTGTTGTACACCTTGCGGCTTACTATGATTTTCTCGGAAAGCCTTCCCCACTCTATGATGAAGTAACGGTGAAAGGAACGGAACGGCTAATAAAAAAGCTGCAGGAGTTTGAAGTGGAGCAGTTTATATTTTCAAGCAGCATGCTTGTTTACAAGCCTGGTTTACCCGGACAAAAAATGAATGAAGAGTGGCCGCTGGAGCCGAAATGGGATTATCCAAAATCAAAAGTTACAACCGAAAAAGTGTTACATGAGCAAAGGGGTAAAATCCCTGTAGTAATAATGCGGATGGCAGGTGTATATAGCCAAGATGGGAACTCCATTCCCATTACTAACCAGATACAGCGCATCTATGAAAAACAAATGACTGCCCGGCTATATCCCGCCAATACTTCACATGGCAGCACCTATGTTCATCTTGATGATTTGGTAGAAGCAATTGCAAAGACCATTGAAAAACGAAAAGAACTTCCGCCCGAAGTAGTGTTGAATATTGGCGATGATGAAACGCTTTCCTATAAGCAGTTGCAGGATATTATCAGCAAAGAAGTGAATGGAACACAAAAGGAAATAATAAAAATCCCAAAATGGTTTGCAAAAGCAGGAGCGTTTATGCAAAACTTATTCGGCAAAGCTTTTATAAAACCCTGGATGATTGATCTGGCAGATGACCATTTTGAAATGGATAGCTCGAAGGCAAAAAAACTGCTCGGCTGGCAACCTAAACATAGCTTAAGGGAAACACTTCCAAAAATGATTAAAAAATTAAAAGATGATCCCCAAGCATTTTATAAGGTAAATAAATTAAAGAAATAAAAATTACAGTTACATCATCACGTAAAAATAAAATTTGGTTTATGGAAAATATGAATCATGATATGCCTAAGATGGGTGATAAAAAAGAAGGCGCACAATACACCTGTACGATGCACCCCGAAGTGATTAGCGATAAGCCGGGCAACTGCCCTAAGTGCGGAATGACTCTTATAAAAAAAGAAGACACAAAAAAGGAAGCAGACGGGAAGAATATGTCAGGTCATAACATGAGCGGTATGAAAAATATGGAAGAAGGAAAACCTGCTCCCAAAAAAGATGCAGGCAGCCAGAGCATGGCAGGCCACGACATGGGCGCAATGAATATGGAAGGAAAAGACCCGGCAGAAATAAAGCAAATGGTCATCGCTAATCACGAAAAAATAATTTGGACGCATTTAACCAATGTTTTGCTGGGTGTATTTCTCATCATGGCTCCTGTTACATTTGGTTATAAAAGCAGCGAGATGTTTTATAGTGATATTATCAGTGGAGTATTGCTGATTGTGTTCAGCTTATTATCCGCCAATCCATTCAGGCTTTGGGCCCCGTGGGCTGCTTGTTTTACAGGGGTATGGTTGCTGTTTGCTCCGCTTATTTTTTGGGCGCCCGATGCTGCAGCTTATTTTACTGACTCTGTAATTGGAATGATGGTGATTGCACTTTCTGTTCTTATTCCAGAAATGCCGGGTATGATGGCTATGATGATGAAAATGCCGCCCGGCCCAGAGACACCTCCAGGCTGGTCATACAATCCATCCTCGTGGTTGCAGCGAACACCCATCATCGTATTGGGATTTATCGGTTTTTTCGCCTCACGCTATCTTACCGCCTTTCAGTTAGGATATATTACCCATGTTTGGGATCCGTTTTTTGGCGGGGGTACCGAAAAAGTATTGACCTCAGCAGTCTCTAAATCCTTTCCAATCTCTGATGGTGGACTTGGAAATGTTGCCTATACAATTGAAGCTTTAATGGGATACATGGGCATGTCTAATCGTTGGCGCACGATGCCCTGGATGGTAGCCTTCTTTGGCATACTGGTCATACCACTTGGTGTCATTAGTATAGTACTTATTATTTTACAACCTGTATCTGTCGGGTTTTGGTGTTCCGTTTGTTTGCTTACGGCTGTTGCCATGTTGGTTATGATTCCGCTTACGCTGGATGAAGTGGTAGCCATGATTCAGTTTATAGTTAAACGAACAAAAGAGGGGAAACCTTTCTGGCGTACTTTCTGGATGGGAGATACCATTGAAGGCGGTGGTAAAGATAACCGTACACCCAGTTTTATTGGTCCGTTAAATAAAACGATTCCTTCCATGGTATGGGGAGTTAATATTCCATGGAACTTGCTTTTATCAGCAGCTATCGGACTTTGGTTAATGTTCACGCCCTTTTTATTCTCAATACAAAAACCCATCGCAAATCATCTTACAACCATTGGAGCCTTGATTGTAACATTTACAGTAATTAGTATGGCTGAGGTAGGACGCACCTTTCGGTTTTTAAATATTGCATTTGCACTTTGGCTTATTGGGGCAAGCATAATAATAAAAGACCCATCCGGCAATGCGCTATGGATAGCAATAGTTTCCGGCGCTCTGCTGATAGGTTTAAGTTTTCGCAAAGGTAAAATCAGGGAGAGCTATGGAACCTTTGACCGGTACATTATATAAAGCAAACAAGAATGAATACATGTATAAGTCAGCAAAAGAAAACATTCCATTGGAATTCAGATGTCAGGTTATTAGAACTGCCCGTTAAATACTTCCACCCTGCTGTGGTGAAAATAAAAATTAATAAACCCATGACGAACCTTTCATGGATTGATTTGAATACAGCAACTATAGTCTTGGAGAAAAATAAAAACCAACATTTATGCCTTCTAATAACATACCGTCATCTTCAATAAAAATTATTTTTTTTGACATCGGCGGTGTGTTGCTTTCTAATGGCTGGGGACATGAATCAAGACAAAAAGCAGCCGTCCATTTTGGAATTGATTATACTGAAATGGATGTGCTGCACAATTTTATTTTTAATGTTTATGAGATCGGAAAACTCACCCTGGATGAATATCTTAACACAGTAGTATTTCATAAAGAGCGCAATTTTTCGAGTGAAGACTTTAAGCAATTTATGTATTCGCAATCATCAGAATTGCCGGGAATGCTGTCATGGTTGAAGCAATGGAAGCACGAGCATCACGACTTTCCCATTATTTCCATTAATAACGAAGGAAGAGAATTGAATGATTTCAGGATAAATAAATTTAACCTGCATCAATGTTTTGATGCATTTATTTCATCATGTCATGTAGGAATGCGTAAGCCTGACCCCGGAATATTTAATCTGGCATTGGGCATTGCCCAGGTACAACCTGAACAGTGTATTTATTTTGATGACCGGCCGATGCTTGTTCAGGCCGCACAACGCCTCGGTATTAACGGCTTTCAACATCAGGGATTGGAATCCACTAAAAATATTTTAAATGATTTTATAAGTACATCTAAATAAAAAATAATTATGACAACTGACAAACAACTTTCATTCGGAATTATCGGCTTAGGCACCATGGGACGCAACCTGCTGCTTAACATGGCTGAACACGGATTTGCTGTAGTGGGCTATAACAGGCATGAGGATAAAGTAGCGTTGCTTATGAAGGAAGGAAAGGGCCTGGATGTGCATGGCTTTTCTGATTTAAAAGATTTTATCAATAGCCTTAAAACTCCAAAAGCGGTAATGCTCCTCGTTACTGCGGGCAAAGCAGTGGATGAGGTTATTGCAGAAATACTGCCGCTTTTAAGTAAAGACGATATCATTATTGACGGAGGCAATTCTCATTATACCGATACGGAACGCCGTTTCAAAGACTTCGAAGAAAAAGGTTTTCGTTTTATTGGAATGGGTGTTTCAGGAGGAGAAGAAGGCGCACGCAAAGGCCCAAGTATGATGCCCGGAGGTGATAGAAAAGCGTATGATACGATAGCACCCATTCTTGAAAAGATTGCCGCACATGTGAAGGGCGAACCTACGGTGGCTTATATGGGAGTACGCTCTGCCGGACATTTTGTAAAGATGGTGCACAACGGAATAGAATATGCCCTTATGCAACTTATATCAGAAACCTATGAAGTGTTGAAAAACGGTCTGCATCTGAATGATAAAGAAATTCACGATGTGTTTGAAAAGTGGAACGATGGCAGGTTGCAATCGTACTTGCTGGAAATTACACGGGATATTTTTGCATTTAAAAAACCGGGAGAAGACCACCTGTTGCTCAATGATATTAAAGACGAGGCCAAAGCCAAAGGCACGGGTAAATGGACTTCGCAGGCAGCCATGGATCTAAGCGTTCCCCTGCCGGTTATAGACATTGCCGTAGCCATGCGCGATTTGTCAAAGTACAAGACCTTAAGAACTAAAGCAGCTAAAATATATCCTAATTCAAAAGATGCCAAATACCCTGGTAACAAAGATGAATATACCGCCAAATTGGAAGAAGCATTTTATTTTTCCATGGTATCCGCCTATGCGCAGGGCATGCATTTGCTTTACCAGGCCAATGAAGAATATAAATATGAGCTAAACCTTGATTTGATCGCAAAAATCTGGCGTGGCGGCTGTATTATCAGGGCAGCGTTTTTGGAAGAAATTTATGCCGCATACAAGAATGATCCAAAATTGGAACATATATTTTTAGACAGTTCAATCCACGACAGTATATCAAAAAGTGTTCAAGGGGTTCGGGCGGTAGTTTCTGACGCTGTCAATTACGGCATCGCCGTGCCTGCTTTCTCTGCATCCTTGAGTTATTTCGACGATTTCAGAAATGAAAATATGCCGGCAAACCTCATCCAGGCGCAGCGTGATTATTTTGGTGCACATACTTATGAGCTGATTGGTATAGAAGGAATTTTTCATACGGAGTGGATTGACACAACAAAAAAATAATTTTGTAATGAATCCAACTATAAAATCTCAGCCTGCAATCTTCTTTATTTTCGGCGGAACCGGCGACCTCAACAAGCGCAAAATCACTCCTGCACTTTATAATTTGTTTTTAGATAACTGGCTGCCTGAAAAATTTATCATTATCGGTACCGGGCGTTCTGTATCTACAGATGCTGCTTATCGGAAAAAATTATGGGATGGTATAAACCAATTCTCAAGAAAAGGCAAAGCAAAAAAAAGTAAATGGGATGAATTTGCTGCCCGTATTTTTTATCAGAGCGGAAATGTGAACGATACAAAAAGCTATAAAGCGTTTACCACTGCCATCAAAAAATATGAAGCGGAATGGAAACAGAAACCGGTCATTATTTATTACCTCGCTGTATCGCCCAATTTATTTCCGGTTATTGCAAGGCATATTTCTAAAAACAAATTGGCTGAGGAAAGCGATTATACACGAATCGTTGTTGAAAAGCCATTTGGCAGAGACCTTGAATCAGCAAAGTCATTAAATAAATTACTTAGTAATATACTTGATGAAAAGCAGATTTACCGGATTGATCATTACCTGGGAAAAGAAGTGGTTCAAAATATTTTAGCATTCAGGTTTTCAAATGCAATACTTGAACCTATCTGGAACAGAAATTATATTGAGCATGTGCAGATTTCAGTAACAGAGCAATTAGGTGTGGAAAATCGTGGCGAATATTATGACACAGCCGGGGCGCTCCGCGATATGATACAAAATCATCTTTTGCAATTGCTGAGCCTTATTGCAATGGAAACTCCAATCAATTTCAGCGCTGATGAAGTGCGCAACCGTAAAGTGGATGTGCTGCGTGCCATGCGCAGATTTAAACCGGAAGAAATAGAAGCCGTTGCTGCTCGTGGGCAATATGGCCCGGGGTGGATTGAAGGAAAAAGAGTACCAGGTTATCGCCAGGAAAAAAAAGTTGACCTTGATTCAAACATCGAAACCTTTGCAGCCGTAAAATTTTTTGTGGACAACTGGAGATGGCATGGCGTGCCATTTTATGTACGAAGCGGTAAACGAATGCATCAAACTGCATCTACGATATCCATTCAATTTCGTGATGTTCCTCATTTTGTTTTTCCTGCCGGGGCAACCGATAACTGGCAGCAAAACAGGCTTGTCATCAGCATACAACCTGAAATGAGCATACGCCTGCAGGTACAGGCAAAACGCCCCGGATTGGATATGGTTTTGAATACGGTGGACATGTTGTTTGATTATAATGATACTTCCACCAAAGAAACGCCGGAAGCTTACGAAACGCTGCTGCTTGATATTATGATGGGCGACCAAACTTTGTTTATACGTGCCGACCAGGCGGAAGAAGCATGGGATGTATTGATGCCGGTATTAAATGAATGGCAATCTAAAAAAAATGTAAAATTTCCAAACTATGTGGCCGATTCAGCAGGATCTGAAAATGCAGAAGCATTAATTGCCCGTGATGGGTTTGATTGGTTTACGCTGCCCGTTAAAACAAAAAAATGAAGTGAAATGAAAATCAACGTTTACAAAAAAGAAAAGGAATTGTTAACTGCCCATGCCGGCTTTTTTATTAAAACAGCACAAAAGGTAACGGTGTATTGCTAATAGATGAAGTTTTCGCAAAGATAAAATCAAGTATAGTTATGGAAATTTTGACCATTACATTATCTGAAACAATAACGAATGAAAGTACTATTAAAAATAAAAAGCAAAATGAAATTTTATAATGAAAAGTAATTTTTTACAGTTAAATATATAAAGATGAAACAAGCAAAAACTGACCAAAGCAGAACGAAAACCCGGGACATGTTAGGCCTGGAGATGGGCGGTATGGAAGACCTGAAAACACATGAGGATTTCAACAACCAACATCCTAATGAACTTGATAACACCGTTTCGACAAACGACAATTCAGACGGAGACAAAAAAAATTCAACAAAAAAATTAAAACTTAAAAACAAATGAGAAGCAAATCTATTTTAAACCGAAGATTCAAACACTCTTTCCTGATTTGTTTAAGTGTCTTCCTTCTCGGTGGACTCTCAGCATATTCGCAGGAAATAAAAATGGATAACGATTCATTATCAGTCAAAAGCAAAAGTGTAACTGAAAAACCGGTAGCAGCGAAAGAAAATGATAAAGCTGAAGAGGCTGATATGTTTGTTCATCCTTTTCTGACGCACATGGCATTACCTGATCCGCCGGGAACAATGAGCCTGCGTGTAACTGGTTTTCAGCAAAGGCAGGATTCTACCGTAGGACAGGATATGGCGCTGCATATTGAAGCTGGTTTATTACGTAATCTTGGACTGCATATAAGAACCGATGGCATTAAAACATCTCCATATTCTGAGGTAATGTTAATGTACAGTTTTCTTCATGATGCCTCTTATAGTAATGGATTAAGTGTTTTTGGACAGATAAGTATTCCAACCGGCCCTGGGGTTAAGTCTAACGCCCTGAAATACCTTTTTGGATTATCCGGGCGATTAACTGCTCCTAAAATATTGGTTGTTGATGCAGATATACACTACAATCCGGCCGATAAAATGGCGGAATATGAAGGTTCGTTTGTCTTCAAAGCTTCTAAATTGCTTTATCCTGAAATGGAACTCAGGGGTGAAATAGCAGAGCATGAAACAAGTTTGTATTCGCTGATAGGCCTCAAATTCAGGATAGCGAGCGAAATGGCCATTGGAGTCGGAATTCAGACTGCTGTTACAACAGCAAGAGAGTATGATACTCAGGCCTTACTGACTTTTGGAATTGCATTCTGATAATCCGTGGTTTTCAATCCAATTGTTTTATATGCAAAACAATAAATTCAACGGGGTCAACAATTAATTATAAAAAAGAATTCAAATAAAAAAAGGAGGATTTATATGTTAAGAAATAACTTTTTTGCATTAATAATATGCATGTTTTTTTCGCCCTTTGTAGTAATGGCGCAGGAGGGCGACGAGCCGAAAGAGAAAGTTGAAAAGGTTACGGAAAAGATGCTCGAAAAAAAAGAACAACCCCAAAGCGACAGCCCCGGGCAAACAGAAGACAAACAAACAAAAAAAGACTTTGCTGAAATTACTAAAACTGTTGCAAATGGCACCGTGCCTACTATAATAAAGGCGCTTAGCTTAGCGGCTTTCATTGCCGGTTTTGCTTTTCTTTATTTACCCAAAAAGAAAAAGGAGGTATCAAATGGACAATAATGTAATTGACACCGAAAAGAATTGGAGTATGAAAGACTTCAATTACCCGGTGCCCGCACATGCAAAACAGTTTGGGTATGCTGTCGGCGGGGTAACATTTATCGGATTTATTTTATTAATAATTACCGGTATTGTAATGACGTTTTTTATTACGCCCACGGTGGATAAGGTGCATGATAGTATTTTGGAATTATCTTCAAAGCCCTGGGGCTTATGGTTAAGGTCTTTTCACAAGTGGCTTTCGGAAACCGTTATTTTTCTAATTATTCTGCATCTCACGAGAATTATTTTTACAGGTTCTTACCGTGGAACCAGAAGAACAAATTGGTTTTATGGTATTGGATTAATGGTTATAGCTTTTGCATTCTTATTTTCCGGAACCGTGATCAAGTGGGATCAGGAAGGCTATGAAGCCTATCTGCATGCAGTGGAACAAGTTGACCTTTTGCCTGTAATCGGGGCTCCCATTTCCGCATTCATCCAGGGCACTACGGTGTTGATGAGGATGTTTGTAACACATACATTAGTTCTTCCGCTTCTTTTTTTATTGCTTCTCATACCCCACCTGGTATTAATGAAGTTGAATGGGTTATCTCCTTTGCCGGGAAAAAAAGTAACGAAAGAAATTAAACTTTCCACACACATAGGGAAAATATTCGGATGGAGCTTTATTATTTATGGCCTCATAAGTTTTCTTGCCATGCAATATCCCGCTGAATTATATCCTGGCCCCTACACCGGAGTTGAGATGACGAAACCACCCTGGATATTTTTAGTGCTCTATCAATTTGAAAATTGGTTTGGCATTAAGTATCTATCCGTTTTTCCACTATTGATAATAATCGGGTTAATATTTATACCCTACATTGATTCTAAAAAAGATGATTATTCCGTAGCCAGAAAAATAGTGGTTTGGAGTTATATAATTATTATGGCCGTTTTTATTACGTTCATAATAAATCTGGCTATTAGCCCGCCTGTTAAGCACCTCGGTGGATAATTTGTTCCCCTTCTTTACTCAGATACTAACAAACAAAATGTTAGACATGAGAAAAGTGAAACTGGAAATCATAACGGAATAAGAAATAAAGAAAAATATTCTTAATCCTTGTTTAAAAAAAAGAAGAAAACAACTCCCAGGAAAATTTCTCAAATCGGGAATCATTACTGCCGCTATTGCCGGAACATCTTTGGTAAATACAAATGCGTTTCTGCCTTTATTAATCAGGCAGCAGTTCTTAAGTTAACTCCCAAACAGCAGGAGTTTATGTTTCGCCATGGAAAATGGTTGGAAGACTTTATCGATGTTACAGAAAAAAACAAGCTAAACCGGGAAACAAGGAACATCAAAAAGTAATAATGGTATTATCTGAAAAGGCAGGGAGTTTTAAACCGGAACTTACTGAATATTTGAAGGATAAAACCTTTGCATTAATATATCATGCATTAATTGATAAAATGAATAAAGAAATTACATAGTACACAAATAGCATTTGAAAATAAATGTCATAAATAATTTTTATGCTGAATAATAATTTAAATCATGGCATTTAATAAAAACATAGCGGTATTATTGGTTGGACTCTTTTTAGTAATGGTAGGGTTCGGAATTACCTTGCCTGTACTTCC